>JAJZZT010000112.1 GCA_021797415.1 Bacillota bacterium | reverse complement strand
CAGAAGAAAGTCCTGCAGGATCGTTCGCCCTCCGCCATATCCGTGCGGCCCTTGCCGCAGGGACAGCGCGCCGCCGATCCCGTATGTGGCCACAACCACGACGAGCGCCAGCAGATACCCCGCAGTCCGCAGACCGCGCACACGGAAACGCTCCAGCATGTACGCCAGGGCAATCGCGCCAAACGCCGCCATGAACATGGTATAGCGCCCCCACCAGTTGGCGGGCTGCAGCCAGAAGATGATCCACAGCGGGAGAATGAACAGGAAAAAGATACGGCGATCTCGCCAGAGGGTGTGAAGCGTCAACAAAAGCAATGCGGGAAACTCCAAAAGGATCCACTGGGGCCCGAATGCGCCGAAGACCATGTCATAGGAGAGATAGGTGGGGATTCCCGTCCATGCCAGCCAGATTTGTTCCCACGATGGCAATCCGAGCAGCGAAGCCGGCGTGTTCGGGCGCATGACCAACTGCGAAACGGTTCCGAAGCCAGGGAAGAGAAGATGGCCGAATAACGTTATACGAAACGGATAGACCGGGTTCCCGTAAAGAGACCAGTCCTGCAGGTACCAATACAGTCCCAGCACGCACAGCGGCGCCAGAAAAGCGCTGATGTGTCCTGCCAAAACAGCGCCTCTCATGCCATTTTGCCGCCTAAGCCGCAACGCTTCGGCCAACATCCACAGGGCGCAGATACCGATGTACAGGGCACCGTCCGCTTTGATTCCCAGCGCGATCCCGCCTGCCACACCCGCCATCAGGCTGTAGCGCACAGCCGGATGGCGCATGTACGCTTGGGAGAAGTACAGGGCCGCCAAAAACATGGAAGCGAACGCAAGGTCGACGTAATCCGTGCTCGCCTGCACAAAAATCGTGGGCGCCAGGAAGAAAAGGGTGGCCGCCGCCACCGCGCCGCCGCGCGATACGCCGAGCAGTCTCGCCAATCCGGCAGTTGCGGCCATGCCACAGAGAGCAAACAGCCATTGTCCCAGATGAACCAATGAATCGTTATTTTTAATGAGATAGAGCCACGTAAAGAGCAACTCCGCATTTTTGGGATAGGCATCGGACCAGACAGACACCTGGCTCTGGAGTATCTGTCTTGCGTGGACCCACGTCGCCACAGTCACCAGATGATAGCCCAATTCATCCGCCGCAAAGGGCGGCACAAAGTATCCGATCACGGCAATGACGGTCAGGCTGACCGCGGCGAGTCCCGCATAGGCGTAGCCAATCCCGCCCAGATTCAACCGTTCCCGCATCCGGAGTGAGGTTGCGGAGAGAGTGTGCGGGTTCACGGCTGTGGACGCGCGGCGCCAGAGTGACAGCGGCACCGTGTACGCCAACGCCAGCACGGCAATGCAGAAAAACACGTTTACAGAAGTTAGATCATGCCATACCGCGCCGGCAAGAAAGACGGCGATCATGACCTGGGCGATGCCGAGGACCAGCGCGGCGATCACACGGTCCATCATGCCGGCAAAAAACGCGCGCGCGATATAGACCGAACCGGCAACGACGATTAGCAAACCGGAAATTCCAAAAAACATCAGATCAACCTCTATATCATACTTATCCAGCAATTTTTTTAGATGTCAGTTACGGCAGGAGATGTGGGTTAACCAAATTCTTGCATACGAACGGCAGAGGACTTTATCCCATATCCCCGGACTCTCTGCAGCAGACGACTCACGGAACCCAGACGTATTCGTTTCCCAGGAAACGGTGACCGTAAAAGCCAAACTGACCGTTCTCCGTAGAGCCCAGCAAGTTGCGGACAACCTGTATCGGATGTCCGGCCGACATATTGACCAGCCACAGTCCTCCACCTTTTGCATACAGGATCACGTCGGGATGGGCTGTCCACTCTGGACGATAGATGCCGTATCCGGCCGCCGCAACGGGCTTTGGGGCTATCCCTCCCGGCCGGGTTACCCAGAGAGTGCGGGACGCCACCCAAGTTTCGAGGGGGCCGGGGGAAGAAAATCCCCAGGTCTTATGACCCCTTTGTCCCTGTCCTCCCAACGCCCAATATGAAGCGGCCACAACCAAGCGGTCGGTACCTGGCAGCCAAACATATCCGTTCGCGGTCACCGGTATCTTCGCAAGCGGCGCGACCGGATGTCCACTCCCGTCGGTGCGCGCCACCCAGAGCGTTCCCGAACTCGATCCGCCCTCCTTCATATAAGCGACGTACCGGCCGGAGGTGGAGAGCGTTGGGAGAACCCCCGCTCCCATATTATGAACCCGCCCGTCTCGCACCGTCCAGACATCGTGACGCCAGCAAAAAGCGAGCGTGCCAAGACCATTAAGCGCTCTGGCATTCACGACAGGTTGTCCGCCTTGTACAGCGGCGGCGGATACCCCGGGAGCAGAGAGCGCCATCATGCATACACCGAGCACAAACACGGATCCTATCCGTGTCTTTCGATAGCTCATGGGATGATCATTCCTTATACCATCTCTGGCGGAATCATAGTCGGATCTTTAATATAGACGCATCAACTGCGTGAAAGGTTACAGATCTATCATTTTTCGCGGACGTGCTTTTTGGCTTCCCATCAAAATTATATGGCCTTTTTGAACAAGCAGGCTCGTGACGCCCCCTATTCCCTGAAGTCCAGTGGGAATTCCGCTCTTTTTTAAATGCTTCAGACTGCTTTTCGCACGATTCCACGTTTCGTGACCAGAGCCCATAAACATCCATATTCCGCCTATCTTTCTTCGGAGTAATGGCATGGTAGCTCCGCAACAGAACGGATGAAATTGCCGCCTCTATTTTATCCATGAATTCCAAAAAACTGTGCAATCCGACCCAACTGATACGATTTTAAGTGCAGCAATACATAGAGTAAGACAGGCAAGCAAACAGCCAGCGCGAGCAGAATGATTCTTCTCAATCGATGGCTCCATTGAGTACTCCGGGTATCCTCCACTAACACCCCTCCCGCATAGTTCAGGACTCAACGGCATTGATCATCCGTTGCACACCCGTTGCACACCGTCCAGAGAGGCTGATGCATCACCCCAGGGGACATGGGATCAGATCGCCTGGCGAAATTTGGTTTATCCCATGTCCCCTGGGCGCGAAGCCGGCCATCTCTGAACCATTCATCCGACAATGGCGGTGATGATGAGAATCACGCCCACGATCATCGCCAGGACACCGGTGACGCGCAGGAACGTCAGATACACGTCGCTCGGCTCCGCATCCTGAAAGCGCCAGCCGTAATGGATATACCACGCCGCGCGCGGGGCCAGCGAATGGAAGAGACCAATCAGAATGAAAAGGAAGCCGATAAATCCGCTCAAAGTACGCACACCGCCGTTCCTTGATTGTTACCTTCACAACCATATAATATGACAGTATGATTAACTATGGAAGTCTATGTTCGATGCGCTGCGCAATATAATGCCACTCCGTCTTCGTCGTTTGACGCTGCGATCCCATCCACGCCCGGCCCGATCTCCGGACGGGCATTACCCAGGGGACTTTATCACATGCTCCCCAGCGCTAACCATGCTGCGCGCCGGTGTACTCCCTGCCTCCGTTCAGCCAGTAATAGTCCATGCGATTCCCGCGGACCACCGCCACTCCCGACGGAAACGGGAAATGAGGAGGTCGCTTGACAATCCCCTGCAACACAGACAGTGGGTCACCTTGCATAGGGGCCACGAGAAGATACCATTGGCCGAACTGCGCATAGGCCATGCGCAGAGTCCGGTTTCGGTTCGTCGCCGAAGGGCCGCTGAATTGAGTTGCCGTCAGACTGCACGACGAGTTGAGACAATCATTCCCCTGGGCGGGGTTCGACAGTTGCCGGAGCAGAGATTCACGCAGATTGAAAGACAATTGTTGCGTCGTCAAGGTCGTGGACACCGGCCGCGACGGTGCGCCGGTCTGCACCCCGCAGCCTGACACCAGAGTCATGGCGCACAAAGCAATGAGACCCATCGAGAAACTAGATTTCCTCATGATAAAAACCTCTTTCTGAAACTGCGGGACCGATTATATCATCGCCTGACCGCAGAAAAACAACATATGCGCCAGGTACAGATAGCTCACCGGGCACGCAGGATACTCCGGCGGGGGCGTGCACGCCCCCGCCGGAGAACATGGGATAGACGATATTCGAAAGAAAAGGTTACCCGAAAGCGCCGTAAAGCCGCTGGATTTTATCAATGGGGGGATGAAAGCTGCCGAACTGCCGAGCGGTGGCGCTCTGTCACATCGCGTGAACCGGCGAAACGTCCCCTGGAACGTCCACCGCAGATGTCGCGGCCGCTCCCACGGCCGTCAGGCGGATCATCGCCACCTCGTCACAAAAAGGAAATTTTTTGCAGTGAATGCAGTCCTTCCAGATCTTCTGGTGCAGCGTCCCTTTCTCGACAACGTGAAACTGCTGGCGCGCAAAAAACTTCTCTTGATACGTCAGAGCCAGTACGCGCGGAACGCCGACCGTCTCCGCCTCCGCCATCAGAGCCTCGACGAGCAGACGCCCGTAGCCTTTGCCCTGTGCGCTCTGCGCCACGGCGAGCGAACGGATCTCCGCGATATCGTCCCCAAGGATGTGCAGAGCCGCCGTTCCCACCACCGTTCCGTTGTCTTCCGCCACGCGAAAGCCGAGCAACGTCTCACAGACCGACTGTTTGGGGCGCGGCAACAGCAGGCCCTGTTCGGCATATCCCTTGAGCAGCGCCACAATCGCGTCCACATCTTCAATCCGCGCTTTGCGAATCATTTTCCCCATCTTCTCCCTCGGAGTCTATCCCATTCCCCTAGGGGACATGGGATAGATAGAATTTTTACAGGCGGGCAACAGTCGGTCTAGCGTTTGACTGAAGCCCCAAACGCTAGATCTGGAATCAGATCGCCTGCGCAGTGGAATCTATCCCATGTCCCCTACGTCGTATACTCTCCGTTGATACGCACATAGTCGTATGTCAGATCACAGGTGAAAAAGCGACACCGGGCGCTCCCGACGCCCAGATCCGCTTCAATGGCAATGTCGTGCCGCCTCATCACCGCCGCCGCCTGTTCCGCACCGACGTGCAAAAAGCGTCCGTTCGCAAAGACGTGCAGGCCGCCGATTGTCAGGGTCAGGCGCGCGGGATCCATCGCCGCCCCGGAACGGCCGAGGGCCGAGACGATACGTCCGGGATTGAAGTCTTCACCGAAAAACGCGGTCTTCACCAGCGGCGACGTGGCGACGGCGACGGCCGCCCGGTCCGCGTCCTGCGCATCTTTTGCGCCCGCAATGTGGAGTTCGAGAAACTTTGTCGCCCCTTCCCCGTCGCGCACGATCTGTTGGGCCAGATCTTCGCAGACGCCTCTCAATTCCTCCTGAAAGACTGCAAGCCCTGAAACACCGTCCGCCACCTCGGGAAACTCGCCCGCCGCACCCGTCGAGAGCAACAGCACCGTGTCGTTGGGGCTGGTGTCGCCGTCGACCGAAATGGCGTTGAAGCTCGTGCGCACGGCTTCTGCGAGCGCTGCCTGGAGCTGTTCCCCCGTCACCGCAAAATCGGTGAACAACACCGAAAGCATCGTCGCCAGGCGGGGATGGATCATGCCCGCCCCCTTCGCGACACCCGCGATGACGCCGCGGGCGTCGCCTATCTTCACTTCCCGCACCGCGATCTTGGGAACCGTGTCGGTCGTCATCATCGCCCGCGCCGCACCTTCCACGGCCGCGGCGGACGACGCGAGGCCGGAAACCAGCGGCCGGAGTTGCGGCAGCAAACGCTGTGCCCGCAGCGGCACGCCGATGACGCCCGTCTGCAGAGCGATCACCTCTTCTGCCCCGCACCCGAGCTGCGCGCCCACTTCCGCACACAGAAGCTCAGTATCCTCACGGCCAGCGACTCCAGTGCCCGCATTCGCATTGCCGCTCGTGATGAGAACCGCCTGGATGCGTCTTCCCGCCCGCACTCTCTCACTGGCGCTCTCCACGCAAGCGCTGCGAAACCGGTTCGTGGTGAAGACCCCCGCGCAGGCGGCCGGTTCCGACAGCGCGAACAGCGCCGCGTCGGTAATCCCGTCGCGCTTGACGCCGATATACCCCGAGGCGCACCGCAGATTCGCAATCCGGAAACTCTCCGTTATATCCGCTACATTCAATGTATCCACCGCATCTGTTGAGGCCAAGAGTGCTGCCCCCAATATTCAAATTACAGCGCACCAATCCGCTTTAATCACATTACTATACGCCCTAACTCATAAATATGCAATCACAACTTTGCTTGACCCGTCGATTTCAACGTTTCGCCATACCTCGCCATACCATTCCAAGTTTCTTCATATCTCATCAATATACTGATCAGCATAAAATATATCCTATAAAAATGTATAATATATTTATAACGAGATGGATGGATTTTATGAAATGTTACTGATCCGTTGGAATAACAGTGGTGAGTGGGAGGATGCTCACCACCACTTATTTTTTAAGTCCAACTTTGGCCGCCATTGGTTGTTTTTTTAACTTTCCCATTGTGGAGTAAGGCCCATCCGACCCTGGCATTCAAAAAATCGAGCTGGTCGACATGCAAAAGCTGCGCACATACAATACGCCAATGTCTGCCGCCATCCACAGTCTTCATAAGTCCATAGGGCGTGGCGTTTGTTTCATCCATGTGCTCCCCTTTGCAGTTTGCTTTTAAGACGAAGGAGAAACGCATAAGGTTACCGATGGATCGATAATCATCCTGTGCCATACAAAAAACGCGACCGCATGGGCCGCGTCGTGCGTGAAATGACCGCCTTATGCCGTATAGGTGCTACTGACCCGGAGTGCAACGGTCTTTTTCTCCGGAATCTCGATGGCTTGTCCGGTCTGCGGATTGCGTCCGGTGTGGGCGGCGCGCACGGTGGGCTTGAGCTTGCCGACACCAGCGAGGGTTACCTCTTCCCCGCTTTTCAGCTCGTCGGCCACCGCCTGTTGCAGCGCCTTCCATGCGGTCTCCACGTCTTTCTTGCTCATGCCGGCGGTCTCGGCTGCCTTGGTGATGAGTGCGTCTTTGCTCAAGTCAGATCGACTCCTTTGGGACGAAAATGGACTTCTCGCGCCCATCATAGCGTACAAAACAAGGCGCTGTGGCGATTTTTGCGGGTGAATTGGGGTTCGGAACCGGGCGGATCGGATCGGGGCATTGTCGGAGTACTTCGGATGTGTTACGATCATACTGTAAAAGCGGAAGGGCGCGGCTGGAGAACCAGCCCTTCCGCTGGGACTTAGGAGCGGGGGTTACGCTGGGGAGCGTCCCCGCTTTCGTTTGTCTCCTTTTGCTTGGCCTTTGTCGCCCTGTACTCGATCCAGGCTTTCGCCAACCCGAGCGCCGCAGCCGCCAAGGCCAATGCCATCAGCAACAAACGAAACACATCCATGTCCCTCACCTCCTTTCAGCAAACGCCGTTAGGAGGAAGGCGGAAGTCACCCTTCCACGGATCATTCTACCAAACTCACACAGTGACTGTGCGATTAGACCACCTTTCGTTCCCCTCGTGCCATCCGCTCCTGCAATTTCTCCAGACCCCGTTCAAACGCCGCAAGTCCCGCCTGATTCACGTTCACCATCAGGCAGTGCTCGATCCGCGATTTGGTCACGTGGAACTTCAGATGACTCACGTACGCGGTGACAAACACGACCGCATTCGCCCCTTGAACGAACTGCCCGCGCATTCCCTTTCCTGGGCGCGAAGCGCCAGGAGGGGGTCAAGCGGGCTATCTTTTGGTACTTGTCTTTGTTCTGGGCTTGCTTAACCCCTGGGATTCCACGTACTGCTTC
>JAJZZT010000207.1 GCA_021797415.1 Bacillota bacterium | reverse complement strand
GCCAAGGGGGCAGCTCCTTCGTGGGTTCGAATCCCACCCTCTCCGTCTTTGGTCAGCGGGTGGAACTGTCGTCGAGCGTGTAACCTTCCCGCATGGCGTACGCCGCAGCCTGCACTCGATTGTGCAAATGCAATTTCTCCAAAATATTCCTCACATGGTTGCGAACCGTGTTTTCGCTGATGAACAGCGCCGATGCGATATCCCGGTTGCTGGCGCCGGTGCTGAGTTGGCGCAGCACTTCGATCTCCCGTTCGGTCAGCGCATCGACCGTCGTGGTTTTTTTGGAATTGTCCGGGCGCGTCAGTTCATGGATGATCTTGACGGCCAGGTTGCCCGGGATCACCGGTTCTCCTGCGGCAACGCGGCGTACGCTTTCAATCACGGTATCCGGACTGGAATTCTTGAGGATATAGCCCGATGCGCCCGCCTTGACTGCCTCAAACAGCGCATCCTCGGCGTCGGATACGGTCAACATGAGAATCCGCGCGGCAGTGTTCAGTTCGCGAATCTTGCGCGTGGCGACGAGCCCGTCGCAGACGGGCATGTTGATATCCATAATGGTGACGTCCGGGTGCAACGTCGCGTATTGTTGGATCGCCAGTTCCCCGTTATCGGCCTCGCCCACGGTGCGCATGTCCGGTTGTCTGTCCAGGATGGCCTTCACGCCCTGGCGAAACAGCTCATGATCGTCCACGATCATGATTCGGATCGTTTCATTTCCGTTCTTTACGCCATCCATCACCGGCATACCTCCATGGGCAATCGCTGTTCGTTTCTACTTTCTATGATACTCCATTCATTGCAATTTGCCAGTGTTCACGCCGTCCATTCCGCCGCGCGGCCGCGCTGTTCAGCCGTTTGTCGCAAATCGTTCAGGGACGTGCGCCGAAATGGGGCGCCGCCAGTGCGACGGTGACCTCGCTGCGGTTGTGGAAAAGCTGGCGCATGGCGACGATGGTGAAACAACGCTGCAGGGTTTGCGCTGCGCTGCGCACCAGTTGCGGGCCGCGGCGCACGGGCAGTTTCAGGGTCATCAGGGCTGTTCCGCCGCGTTTCAAGCGAGGCGCGGCAGAGCACATGAGTGCGACGGATTGCGCAATATCAAGCCGCATGTCATTGACGATGATATCGTATGCGGTTTGTTGCGTCTGTTGCAAAAGGAATGATTCGGCCAGTTGCCGTACGTGGTGAACGTGCGGATCGGCGAGCAGCGATGGGTGGAGATCTCCCGGATCCACGGCGATCACATCGAGGCCGTACCGGCGCAGGAGCCGCGTCCATCCTCCCGGCGCGGCGCCGAGATCCAGGGCATGACCGGTTTTCGGCAGCGCAAGACCGAACAGTTCGACGGCTTCCCGCAATTTGAATTCAGCGCGGCCGATGGTGTGTTCATCGCGCGCGTAGTGGCGTTCGCCGCCGGGCCATGGGTTGAGGTTGTCCGCCGCGGATGACAGCCCCAGCCAGGCCCGGTCCGCGGAGACGATGATGGAGATCACCCACCGCACATCATCCGCGGCGGGCGATGGAGCGATCGCCGTCTGCACGCGATTGCCGATCACTCCCGGAGAGTGGGGGAGAAAACCGCCTGCGCCGCGAGCCTGGACTGTCAGCGCGGCCGCTGCCTCCGGATGCATGACGGACGCCAGATCCTGTGCGCTGCGCGTGATCTGTTCGATGTCCCGTTGCGAACCGGAAAGCTCGACTTTCGCCAGCAGTGGGCAGATGTGCCGGATGTAGACGGGACGGCGTTCGCGCAAGGCGGCGGCAAACGCATCGTACGGCAGACGCACGGCCACATGCGCGATGGACGGCGCCATCCACTCGACCACGAGGGCGGAGCGATCCACGCCGCGTATTTCCTCAAAAGCCGCACTGATGAACTGCGGCGCCGCGGACAGTGCAATATTGCAGACCACGCCGTCACCTTCCCGAAAATTTTCCGTGCAGGCGCAGTATATCACGTCTGTGCGCGAGGCGACTCAACCCTTCACGGCGCCCGCGGTCAATCCGGCAACCACCCACTTTTGGAAAATGAGCACGATCACTACGATTGGCGCCACGGCCACCGTGGAAGCGGCGAACATAGTGCCGTAAGGAATCGAGTATTGTCCGGCAAAAAGCGCGATTCCCACGGGGATCGTGCGGAACGACTGGCTGTTGTTGAAGACAAGGGCAAAGAGAAACTCGGTCCAGCACGCCACAAAGGTGAAGATGCCGCCTGTGAAGATGCCCGGCGTGGACAACGGGAGAATGACGCGCATGACGGTTGTCATGACGCTCGCCCCGTCGACGCGCGCAGCCTCGTCCAGTTCTTTGGGGATCCCCTGGAAATAGGTGCGCATGACCCAGATCGCAAACGGCAGGTTGAACGCGACGTATGGAATGATCAACGCCTGATAGCTGTTGAGCCAGCCAAGCCGTTGCATGAGCAGGAACAGCGGCGAAATGACCGCCACCTGCGGGAAGGTGGAGATCGCGAGCAGTCCCACCATGATCGGCGCCTTGCCCCGGACAGGCAGTCGGGCGACGGCGTAGCTGGCGAGGGACGCCAGCACGATGACGACAAGGGTCGCCGAGATCGAGACGATCAGGCTGTTGCGAAAATAGACTCCGAAGTTGTACACGGAGAATGCGCGCAGGTAATGGTACAGCGTGGGCGAATGCGGATAGAGCGTCGGCGGGAAATTGCCGATATCAAGATTGTTTTTGAACGACGTGATGACCAACCAGTAAAACGGCGCGATGATGATCAACAGCATCAGGATCAGCACCAGATAGCCGAGTGTCTTTCTCGCCATGATCCTGTTTCTGGTCATGATTCAACGTCACCCACCTGTGTGCGCAGGGCTTTCAGGGATACCAGCGCCAGAATGACGACCATCGCGACGGTCGTGACGGCCACGGCTGTTCCCGGACCGAAATTGCCGTCGTTGAAGATGGCCTGGTAGGCCAGCATGGCAATGGACATGGTGCTCGTCCCGGGCCCGCCGCCTGTGAGTACAAACGGCAGGTCGAACAGGCCGAACGCCTGCAGGATGCGAAACAGCGCCGCCAACCCAATACTCGGCCGCAACAAGGGGAACGTCACGCTCCAGAAGGAGGTCCAGGGATCGGCGCCGTCAATCTTCGCGGCTTCATACAGATCGCTTGGAATCAACTGCAGACCCGCGAGCAGGATCATCGTGACAAACGGAGTGGTTTTCCAGATATCCGCCGCCATCATGGAAATGGTCGCGAGATTGGGTGAACCCAGCCACAGCACGGGACTCTGAATGATGTGCGCAGACATGAGAAGGTAATTGAGTACTCCATAGACGCCATTGTATATGTAGGCCCACATCTGGGCGGAGATGACCGTGATGAGCGTCCAGGGGACGAGCATGACGGCGACGGCCAGTCCGCGGCCGCGAATCGGCTGGTTGAGCGCGAGAGCCACCAGCAATCCGAGAACCAGTTCCACAAGAACGGTCACGACGGCGTACATGGTGGTGAACCGCAGCGTCTGCCAAAAGAGCAGGTTCGTGAATACAATCTGGTAATTTTTGGGGCCCGAAAAAGTGAATTGAAATCCGTTGTAAGTTGAATTGATCGAATTGAGGCTCATCCAGACCGAATAACCTATGGGAAACAGGGTGACAAGAAAAATCACGAGCAGGGCCGGGGTCATCATGAAGTATCCCGCGAGCGCGTAACCGCGCTCCAGTCTGCCTCCGCGCATGGGGTGGATCCCTCCAAATGGGCCGTGGGCCTGGATGAGAGACGCCTGTACCGCAAACCGGCGGCGCAGGCGCCCCTGAAACTTGAAAATGAGGTGCTCCGGATTACAGATGCTCCGGACTACAGGGAAGAGGAACTGATGGCGGACTTCAACTGGCTGTTCGCTGTTTTCAGCGCTTGCGAGACGCTGACCTGGCCTGCCAGGGCCGCGTTCAGGTTGGTGTAGATGGCCTGGGACACCTTGGCATAGTACGGCGTCTGGCTCGGACGCGCCACCAGGTGCGTCTGCGACACAATCTGCAGCACAGGATTCAGCTTGCGCACTTGCGGATTGCGCTGGATGACGGCGTTGGTCGGGATTTCCGACGCTTTTGTCGCCAGGATGTACTGCGCCTTGTTGTCCGTCATCCAGTTGATGAAGGTCAGGTCGGCCTGCATGTGCTGGCTGTGCGGATTGATGTAGAAGTCCCAACCGCCGATGCAGGCGTAGCCGGCGCCTTTTTGGCCGGCGAACGTGGGCAGCGGAACGACGCCGACCTTGCCGATCACCTTGGACTGGCCTTTGGTCTGCGAATTGCTGTAGGCGTAGTCCCAGTTGCGCAGAAAGGCCGCCTGGCCGTCGTTGAACACACTCATCGCCTGCGGTTCCTGGAAGGTCGTCACGGAGGTCGGCGTGACGCCCGAAGTGATGAGCGAGCGCATAAAGCTGAGCGCCTTGATTGCGGCGGGCGAATCCATGACAGGCTGACCTGCGGCGTTGAAGACCTTGCCGCCCGCGTCCGTCAGGTATTCCATCCAGTCGCACGTCAGCCCTTCATACGAGGCGCCTTCCCACACAAATCCGTACTTCACCATGTGACGGTGCTGCAGGATCAGGGCTTCCTGCTTCAGTTGCTGCCAGGTTTTCGGCACAGCCAGGTGCGCCTTGGCAAGAAGGTCCTTGCGGTAATACAGGAAACCGGAATCCTGAAAGAACGGTGCGCCGTACACCTTGCCCTGGTACGATGCGCCCGCGACAAGACCCGGCGCAAAGCGGTTGAAAAACGACTTCGGCAGATAATTGCTCAGTGGCAGCGCAAGGTGCTGCGCCGCAAATTGGCCCGGCCAGATGACATCGCCGAGAAAGACATCCGGGACCTTGGCTCCGCCGCTGATCTGCGTCGTCAGCACCGCGCGCGTCGTGTCCGTGTTCGTGGCGGACGGAATGATCTTGACCTTGATGTTCGGATAGGCTTTCTCAAACTGGGCGACGAGCGTATTTTTCAGCCCGTTGCCGGAGATGTTGCCCGCCATCCACTCAATGGTGACCGGTTTGGACGGCGCGCGCTTCGCGACAGGTGCGGCCGCCGAAGGCCCCGGGCCGCCACAGGCTGTCAGTGTGAGCATGCTGACGGAGAGCACCGCCAGGACGGACAGTGTGGTTTTTTTCAACTTCATGACCCCCTCGTATGAATTCTGACGCAGTTCGCGCCCCTACGACGTATCGCAGGTGAGCCATGGGGTCGATTTCCGGGCGATCACCGTATGCGGCACGTACTGCGTCGTGCAATGGCTGTGCGCGTCGGCCTGCGCCCATTGCTCCATCGCCGCGCAGCCGTGCTCAAAACGGACTTCTCCGCATGCCACGAGCCGATTATTGTAAGTCAGTCCATAATGGCTGAGCGCTTGCCGATACCCTTTCCAGCGCAACTTTTCTGCGATAGGATTCACCATTAAACCTGAAATCATGCTTTTCGCTCGGCGCCCTCTCAAGACCGGGTGTGCGGTCGCGTCAAAAATGCGCGGTCGCGTCAAACGCCGGCTGGATTTCGTTCGCCTCGACTGTCCCATCGCACATCCTTTGGTGGATTTTGGAGGGAAAGAGATCGTGAAAATGGGAATAGATGACGCCTATTGTCCGGGGGCGTTTGAAACGCTAAATGCAAACGTTTTCATTCGACAGAAAAATAATTCGTTCGAGAACGACGATGACTTGCACGCGGGTATCTCGCGCGTTGGCCCGTGCGGGTTCAGAACGCGCGAGATGGTCGGGAGGACCGGCGGGCCGGATTTTTCACCGATCATGCGGATCTTGGTCTGGGGGAAAGAGAGCCTGTTTATTGCGATGAGCGGCCGGGCTGTCTCACGGCCGCCAGTCATGCGGTGTGCGTTGCCACCCGACAGTCGGGGTGAAAGAGTCGTTCCATGGCAGTCCACTCGCCATCAGGGATACTGCGTAGACCTGGCCATTTTTTGCGGTGATGTACCCTGCGGCCGACCACTGCTCGGGCGTCGTGGTGATCCATAGGCGGTCCGACCCGAGCACTCGGGCGATCGGCCGCTCCGCCGGCCTGTTCCAAGCGGCGCGCAGCAGACGGGACACGCTTGCGGCGGTCATAAAGTTTTCAAGGCCGAGTCCGGACAGGTCGGGGAGCAGATCCGTCGTCCCCAGCGGTCCGGAAGTCACCGCGCCGGCGGGAAGTGTGCGGGCTATCTGGGCGGCGACGACAAAGGGCACCTGCGGACTTGCTTCGGTAAGCGCGGCCTGCGTGACGCCCGTGGGGGAGGAGGAGGGCAACGATGCGACGCGCGAGGCGCCGGAAACCTTCTTGACGGGCAACGGACTCGGATGGTCGAGGCGAACGCCGAGCGATCGGATGTCGGCGGCAAAAAGTAGTGCGGCCTGTCGTCCACCCGCAAAAGTGGCGGTCGCCTGCGCGCCGCCGGATGCCGCGGGGGATGCAGACGGTGTGTTCGGGTTCGGCGATGCCGCGCGCACCGAAACAGGAAGCGATGCGGAGGGATTTGGGAAGTCCTCCCACGGCAGGCTTGCCGGCAATGCCGAAGGACCGGCGCCCGCAGGGGTGTTCCCCGTGTATTCAAGCGCTCCGGAAATCGTGTGAACGCCGGCGGCGGATACGGTGCGGGCGAGTGTCCACAGGCCGCCCGCCCGCAGGAGCGGATTGTCCACTCCTGACAGAATAATGGCTCCGTGCAGTGTTCCGGAAGAAACCCGACCCGTGCTGTACACCGCAGTGGACAGCGGAATGCGCGTCTGATTGGCCAGGTACGTGAAGAGTCCGGGCAGGCGCGCCAGCAAGCCGGGATTCAGGCGAAGGTGCGCATTGTATGCGGCGACTGTCTGCCCGGTGCGCACATTGATGATCTGGCCGCTCACCACGTCGCGCGCGGAGAGGCGCTGTGGCAAAAGAGCGGCGAGCGGCGCGGGCGGCGCGGACCAAACGGGCTGAGCGGCGGATTTTACGGCGGGAAAATGGGGCCAACCGGCAACCGCCTCGGTCATCGCATTGTCGGGACCTGACGCCTGTTGGAAATACTGGTTGGTGCGCAGGCCGTTGACCAGGATGGAAAACGCGATGAGATTGCCGTTTTGCGCCTGAGCGTAACCCGCAAAGTTCCATTGGTTCCCCAGATTGCCCGTCTTGAGCCAGACGCGTCCGTCGGCCGGTGTGTAATCCATCTGTCCGCACATGAAACTGCACTGATTGGTCCGCCCAATGTGAATCAGGGAATGCTCGAACGTGGAGAACCACGGTTGCCGATGGGCGTAACGCAAAAGGTTGACCACTTGTTCCGCGCTTGTCTCGTCCAGCGGAGAAAGTCCGCTCCCGTCCACCTGGACGTAGCGGCCGGACAATCCCGCGCGCTGGATAAAGCGGCGCATCGCGGCGGAGGCGGCGCGGCTGGAACCGTTGCCGCCGTTTTCTGTGCCGAGCGTGCGAAACAGGTTCTCCGCCATGAGATTGATGGAAAATGTATTCTGGATCTGCAGGTAGACAGCCAGATTGGGGGAGAGGTGCGTCAGGAGATTGCGCGTTCCTGACGGGAGGGTTCCAGTGCCTGCGCTGTGCACGAACTGTACGCCGTCTTTCTGAAGGAGGGTCTGGAACAAAGTGGCGGCCAGCAATGCGGGATCATGGAGAGAGAAAAAATTGTTGCTCTCGTTGCCGATCGGAAGGTGGCCTGTGACGAGGATCACATTGGTTCCCGGCAGGCGGGTGGCGGACAGCGTGTCGGCGGAAGTGGCGGCGACCGTTTGCGCGCGGTTCCTGATCTCAAGAAACGGCGGACCGGGATCGCTCCTCGGCTTGAGCG
>JAJZZT010000059.1 GCA_021797415.1 Bacillota bacterium | reverse complement strand
GCAACGCGGGAGGTCAGTTCAATCCCTCCCAGACAAACGCGCCATCCGAAAGAAAGGTTGCGGCCGATTCACATCGTGCATTGGCTGCTGTCTCCGCTGCACGTCCGGTTGCGCGAACCGTCCATGTGGCCGCGCAACCGATACGCTCGTCCGGCGGATATTCCACCCACGAGCCGCAATCGCCAGCGACGCCGCGCCAAGCGCCTGCGACTTCGCTCCATGTTGCGGACGCGCCGCATCATGAAGCGGCTTGGCGTCGGGGCGACAGTGCTCATCTTTCTCGCAGCTCTGACATTCTGGGCGAAGTTTGCCGTCGTCTACGACATTCCGCCGTTTTTGCGCCATGGCGTCCTGATCCAGGCGCGTGATTACGTGGTTTTAAAATCCTGGTGGTTCGGGCCACCCCTGTTTAATCTCAACCAATACCCAGTGGATCCCTCCGCACCATTGCGTTCTCTTGTGACGCAGTTGGGACGGTATCAAGGAATTGTCACCGATCCGTCGGAAATTCTATTTGTATGGTAGCCGGCCATGGAACTCGAACAATAAATCGATCATATAGATTATTGTTCGAGTTTTTTCGTTGACACGCGGATTGCCGGTTGTTACACTCAACGCTGGACGGTGCGGGCGTCGATGGGTCAGCCGATCATGCAGTCGCATGCGGACAAACCGGGATTCGTTGGAGGAGATGCGGATGGCGACAGTGGTTGTTGTGGGCACGCAGTGGGGCGATGAGGGCAAGGGGAAGGTCACGGATTATCTTGCGCAGCGGGCCTCGGTCGTCGTTCGCTATCAGGGCGGCAACAATGCGGGCCATCAGATCAAGCTCGGGACGCAGAAGTTTGATCTGCACCTCCTTCCATCGGGAGTATTGTACCCCGACAAGCTGTGCGTGATCGGCAACGGCGTTGTGGTCGATCCGCGGGCTTTGCTGCAAGAGATTGATTACATTCTGTCGCTTCAGGGGAGCATGGCACGGCTTGCGATCAGCGACAGAGCGCACCTCGTCATGCCGTATCACATCCGCATGGATGAAATGGAAGAGGATCGCAAGGGCAGCGACAAGATTGGAACGACGCGCAAGGGAATCGGGCCCGCCTATATGGACAAGGCGGCGCGCATCGGGATCCGTGTGGTGGATTTGCTGGATGAAACCGAGTTCAAACGCAAACTGGCGCTTAATTTACAGGAAAAAAACCGTATGTTCGAACGCTACTACGGTGTTGGGCCGTTGAGTTTTGACGGGATAGCCGCAGAGTACCTGGCATTGGCGCCGCGAATCCGGGAATTTGTCAAGGATACGTCGGTGGTTCTCGACGAGGCCCTGACGATGGGAGAAGATGTCCTGTTCGAGAGTGCACAGGCGACCATGCTGGACATTGACCACGGAACGTACCCGTATGTCACGGCGTCGAACCCGGTTGCGGGCGGCGTGTGCATCGGTGCGGGCATCGGGCCGACGCGCGTGGGAACGGTGGTGGGAGTCGTCAAGGCATATACGACGCGCGTGGGCGAGGGGCCTTTTGTCACGGAGATGGAGGAAGAGCCCGCTGAAAGATTGCGCAAGGCGGGGCAGGAGTATGGTGTGACGACGGGTCGTCCGCGCCGCATGGGCTGGTTTGACGCGGTGGTGACGCGGCACGCCCGGCGCGTCAGTGGGCTGGACGGGATCGCGGTCACGAAACTCGACATTTTGACCGGCATGGATGAGTTGCGCATCTGTTCCGGATATCGCCTCAACGGCGAGATCATCGGCCACATTCCAGCCAATATTTCGGCCCTGGCGCGCTGTGAACCGGTCTATGAGACTTTCCCCGGGTGGCGGGAGGACATCAGCGGCGCACGCTCCTTTGATGACCTTCCTGAACAGGCGCGACGCTATCTGTCGCGGATTGCGGAGTTGACCGGAGCGCCCCTGCTGCTCTTCGGGACGGGAGCGGAGCGGGAGCAGATCGTCGAAGTCAAGCGGGTTATGTGATGTCGCGTCAGGCTGGCTTACGGCGGTGAGGGCCGCGGGGTGTGAAGCCGCTGGTGGTGGGTTGCGTCCGCGTATTCTGACATGCTATAGTGTCAGTCGTACTCAGGATGTGAGCCATTAGCTCAGTCGGTAGAGCACCTGACTTTTAATCAGGGTGTCGCTGGTTCGAGTCCAGCATGGCTCATTGAACAAACGACTGACGGCTTGGTTCTTATGCAAAAAAGGATCTGACGCGGAGCGGCCTGGCGAAAACGGGCCGTTTTTTGTATTTCGTCGCAACAGCCGACAACCATGTCGCGACTATGCTTCCCCATCCGCTTCAGAAAACAGGGCGATCAAAACGCACCCCGTCTTGTCGCCGATATTTTTTACGAAATGCGGGACACTCGCGCTCCAACTGAACGAATCGCCTTCGTGCATGATTCCCGAATACTCCCCCTGTTCGGCCAAAAACGTCCCTTTTAGAATGAGATGACACTCTTCCCCGGCGTGAACCCGCGCCTCTTCGCCCGTCGAGGCGCCGGGCGGGAACTCCACACTCATCATCCGAAGCGGTCCGCGCGAAGTGAGGTGATGCACTCTCAGACCCTCCTGGCCCATAGTCGTGATTTGCCGTTCGTTCTTGCGCACGACCCGCATGCACTGCTCTTCGGCGAGCAACAGATAGGGCAGAGGGACCTTCAAATAATTCGCGATCGCCTCCAGCGTGGAGATGGAGGGCGATGTTTTGTTGGTCTCCACATTGCTGATGAATCCTTTGGACAATCCTGTACCCTCCGCCAATTGCAGAATTGTGATCCGCTTGCGTTGCCGAATGCTCCGGATGGTGCTGCCAATGTTCATGTGAACACTCCTGTTCGTCTAAAGAATACTTAGTTTCATAATAGCAATTTTTTTGTTGACACACACAAATCACGTTGTACGATAGTATCGTAATAACGAAAATAATTTTCTATTAGGAGGCATCAGAAATGACGACAGTGGCTGTCATCGGTACGGGTAACATGGGCCGTGGGCTTGCGCAGGTATTGTCTGCCGCAGGGCATCAGGTTGTCTTGGGTTCAAGACAGGAAGAACGCGCGATTCAGGTGGCCAGAGAACTCGGGGAAGGAATTGAAGGGAGAGAGAACGTGGAGGCTGTGCGGGAAGCGCAGGTATGCTTTCTGGCCATTCCCTTCCGGGAGAACAACGAGACGCTGCGTGAACTGAAGGAGCAACTCGCCGGCAAAATCGTGGTGGACATCTCGAATCCTCTGAACAACGCTTACGACGGCTTGATTACAGAACCGACAACATCTGCGGCGGAGTTGATCGCAAGGGCTCTTCCTGCTTCACGGGTGGTGGGAGCGTTCAAGAATACGCTCGCGGCCATTTTTTCCGAACCGCTGTTCAACGGCGATAAAAGCACGGTTTTTGTCGTGGGCGACGACCAAGCGGCAAAAGATTCGGTGCTGAAGATCATCCGATCGCTTCCGTTCGTGCCACTCGACGCCGGATCTCTGTCGGTTGCGCGCACCATTGAACAGATGTCCGTGCTGTTGATCCAGCTTGTACAGCGGCACCAATACAACTGGCGCGCCGCATTGCGCGTATTGGCCTGAGTTTTCATGCCCCGTTGTATATATATAGAGGATTTAAATTCATATATGTATACCACGGGATGATAAAATTACTTTGCTGGGAGGACCGTCGTGATCACCACCGTCACCGGCAAGAACGGCTACTGGATCACCCAACACGAACATCTTCATGAAGGGGTTGAATACAATCTGGTGCTGATCGCCGTCGCGGTGGGAGTCGCCCTTGTCGGTCCCGGTACGCCGACGTTACATTGTTGAGGGGAGAAATGGAGGGTAAAGACGATGACGCCAGCCTTGTTCATTGCCCACGGGAGTCCGATGCTTGCGGTGGAAGAGGACCCCTATGCACGGTTCTTGCATACGCTTGGACTGGAGTTTCCTCGGCCAAAGGCGGTCGTGCTTTTTTCCGCGCACTGGCTCTCCGCGGTTCAGCGGGTCAGTGAAGTGCACCAGTATGACACCATTTATGATTTTGCCGGCTTTCCGGACGAACTATGCAAGATTCAATACCCCGCGTCGGGTGAACGGCAGATTTCGAAAATCATTGAAGAATTATTCGAGCAAAACGGCGTCGTTTATGCCGTGGAGGAGAAACGGGGACTGGATCATGGAGCGTGGGTCGTGCTGCGACTGCTCTATCCAGACGCCGATGCACCGGTTGTCGCGCTGTCGATCAATCCGCGGCTTGCGCCCGAAGAACAATACCGGATCGGGAAGGCGTTGCGCGGGTTGCGGGAAAACGGCGTCCTGCTGATCGGAAGCGGCGGCACGGTGCACAACTTGCGCGCCCTGCGGTGGGAGGACGATGCGTCGGATGAATGGGCCGTTCAATTTGACGATTGGCTCGGCGATCGTCTGAAACGGTGGGATCTGGATGAATTATTTCATTATGAGCGGCTGGCGCCGCATGCGAATCTCGCTGTTCCGCACAATGGTAGTGAGCATATCGCTCCGCTCTTCTATGCGATGGGCGCCGCGGATGACGTGAAACGGGCGACGCTGCTGCACGGCAGTTATCGCTACGGCAATCTGAGTCAGCGCGTCTGGCGGTTTGGTTGAGACTGAAGCAGATCGCAGACGGGATGGTCATACAATGCAAAACGGAGGAGTAGCGGCAAGCCGGCGGTATGCGTTGCCGGCGGATGCACTGTCGATAGTGCTGTCGGGCTGTACGTACTGCACAACGGCACACAATAGCGGGACACGGCGGGACTTCCTTGACAAACAAATGCCGTCTCCTGTAACATAGCGTTCGCGGTGTGGACGGTGCTCTTCGTTATTTTTGGAGGAATAATAGACGTCTCTGAGAAATGACCGACGCCAATTGGTGGCTGTACACCGCATGAGGTGTAACTAAGATATCGTCCATCCACGTCGGGGACACGAGCTCGAATTCCCTGGGCTCACACTTCGAGCCATTGAGGTATGATTGTTCGCGTCTCCCTCGGTGTCCACGGGCATGACGCTATTTTCGGGCGATTAGCTCAGCGGGAGAGCGCCTGCCTTACAAGCAGGATGTCGGCGGTTCGAATCCGTCATCGCCCATCGTCAGGGAGGCGCGACAATACAGCAAAAATCGGATGGAGGCCTGTAAATGGCTGCCATCCGATTTTTGTTTTGTGCGCCGATTGTGCGCGCACACGAGTTGCGCGTTTAAGGCTTACAGGGTGTCAGAAACACAAGTTTTTTCGAAAGAAAGCTCACTCGGATGGATGGTTGACGGTGCAGAAGTTGACATGAAAAGTTGGGACAAAGCCTGACGGGTACCTTAAGTCGTTTCGGCGAATACACGGGACAGAGCGCTGACAGCTACCTGTTGCATGCCGGGCAGAACATGGCTATACACATTAAGAGTCATGCTCACGGAGGAATGCCCCAAACGTTCCGCGACGATCTTGGCATTGACCCCTGCTTTGAGCAGTTGCGCGGCGCAGGTGTGGCGCAGATCGTAAAGCCGGACGGTCGTGGGCAGATTCGCGGCCTTTAGTGTCGTCTTGAAATGACGCTGAACCAGATTGTGCTTGTCCAGCGGCTCGCCCGTCTGTGAAGCAAAAATGAGCCCATGATCCGTGTATGTGTCCCGACGTGCCATCATCCATTCGCGCTGTCCTGCCCGATGTCGCTTCAGCAGAACGGCAGTATTCGGCGTCAGTTCAATGGTGCGGCGGCTCCCCGCCGTCTTCGGTTCCTTGGTCCGCCAGCCTTCCTCGGTGCGTTCCAGCGACCGTTGAATGCGAACGGTCAGCATGTCGTTGTCCAAGTCAGTCCACGTCAACGCCAGCGCCTCACCGGGGCGGCAGCCAGTGTCCAGGAGGAAGGCAAACAGTGGATAGTACGGGTTGCCCGGCACATCGGCGTACCGCTCTTTGGCGGCCTTCAGAAAGCCCCTGATCTCCTCGTCGTCCAGCGGACGGATATCCTTTGCCTCTGCTTTTGGACGCGCCACATCTTCCATGGGGTTACGCTCGATCAGGCGTTTGCTCACGGCCCGTTTCAGGGCATGCTTGAGGATCATATGCACATACTGTGCAGTGCGGCCCCCGCTTTCGGATTCAATGCTGTCGATCATCTTTTGAAAAACGCGCGCGTCGTGTTGCAGCTTGTTCATCGGCACATGCCCCAAGGCCGGGTATACCTTGGATTCCATGTGAAAGCGATAATCCTTCAGTGTTCGCTCCTGAACGTTCCGCTTGGCCAAACATCCAACCACTCATCCAGCCACTCTTTCAGCGGCTTGCGGGTCGGGTCGATACCCGATGTTGGCGCGCGGGTATTCCGTCCACCATTTCCCGACGATCGTTTCGTCCGTCGTCGCGTCCAGGTGTCCGTGCCCGCCTGCTATGGCGGGCAGTTTGCCACGTTCGGCGACAGGAAATATTCGTAAGCCAAGCGCTCGTAAGGCTTGGGCATGACTCAGCATACCGCCGTTTTGTGGTACAATTCCGTCGGGCGATGTTTGAGGTGCAGCTGTGCGGTCAGGCGCGGCTTTTCTGTCTGTCATTCGTCATTCTCCTTTCTTGCTCCCTGACGCTTTGACAATCGTCGGCGCAGATTCTTGCCGCTTCCAACCGCCCGCATAGGCTCGTCCGCCGGTACGAATGAATTCCGTGAGCGCGGCGCGTCCAATCCGCACGGCGCGGCCTATTCGAACGCACGGGATGAGCCCTTGCGCGGCCAGGCTGTACACATGTTGCGGCGACACGCGCAGTAGGTCGGCCGCCTCGTGCGGCGTCAGCATAACAGCCTCGGTCATCTGTTTTACCCCCTTTCTCCAAGGGAACTAAAGAAAATCGGCTTACTGGGTGTATCCTACAGGCTCAATGACGGTGCACTTTTGTTTACTGGCGGATACTGGCGGAATTTTGTCCTTTTGAGTTATACTGAGTGCATGTGAGGGCGCTGAACGGTTCTGATTTCATGCATTGGTGCATCCTATGGAGGTGATGGCGGATGAGCATGGGGATGTTGAAGCCCTTGGATCGAGTCAAAGTGATTTTGAAAAACGGAGAAGATGGCTATATTATGGCAGAGTGCCCATATATTCCTGGGTGCCGTTCGCAAGGAAAGACGCGGGAAGAGGCCATCACCAATATTCGAGAGGCGGCGGAGTTATGCCTTGACATTCGCCGGGAAGAAGGATGGCCACTCTTTGAACAGCCGCGCACACCAGTTGATCCGCGCGCCGATGTGATTGAACTGGAGTTATAGGGCATGCCGCGATTGCCGGTTGTGTCAGGCTTGCAGATGATTCAGGCATTGGAACGGGCCGGATGGTTGAGAAGGCGGCAAAAGGGAAGTCATGTGATCCTGACTCAACAGGGACGCATGCTGACCGTCTCCGTCCCACTTCATGACGAATTGGATAAGGGGACGCTCAAAGGGATTCTCCACGATGCGGGTATATCCGTTGAGGACTTGCTACGGTTGCTGAATCGATGAACGCTTGGTTTTTTTGGGTCGAATCCTCTCCGTCTCCCTCATTTCGTTCAACCATGCGGCGGCCTCTGCGTGTTCTGGATGTCGCTTGCATATGGCGCGAAATGCCGATTTCCCCTGGCGGTTTTCATGAAATGAACAATATCGCCACTCTTCCTCGCATTCTTTCGCTATACGGTACTTATCATGGCCCGTGGTTAATGTCTCTTTACATCCGCTCGCCATGCAAGATACTTTTACTATGAACTTCCCTCCGCCTGGCGCTTCGCGCCTAGGCGGGGGTTTCCAACGTCGCCATCGGAGTTTCCTGGCTCATCGACTTGTGCGCAACACAG
>JAJZZT010000384.1 GCA_021797415.1 Bacillota bacterium | reverse complement strand
TCGAACAGTTATCCGCGCGCACTGCGTGCGGCGCACAGGGGCATCCGGACCTGGAGCGTCGCGTGTCCGGGTTTTGTCGAGATTGTGGAGCGGGGAGCCGCGAACAGTGAGGTCGCGCGTTCGCTGGCGCGCGATGTGCTCAAACCGCTGGACCGGGCGGATATTGACACGTTGATTCTCGGCTGCACTCATTACCCGTTGCTTGCGCCGGTCATTGGCGAGGTGATGGGGCAAGGCGTCAGGCTGATCAGTTCGGCGGAAGAGACGGCGCGCGATGTGAGCCTGTGGCTGACGGAGAACCGGATGACGCGCATCGACTTGCGCGCGCCCGCGCACCGCTTTCTGACCAGCGGTGATCCGGCGCAGTTTGAGCGCATTGGTTCACAGTGGCTCGGTCTTCCCATCCGGGCGGAGTATCTGGATGTGTTTTCAAGCGATGAAGACGAGACGGACGAAGAAGAGCTTTCTGGCATATAGAATGATCCGTTTTTGAGGGGGAGTCGATTTGCGCGCAGACGGCAGGGCATCAGAGGATCTGCGGCCACTTGCGATCATCCGCGGATACATGAAGCATGCGGAAGGGTCTGCGTTGATTGAACTGGGCGACACGCGGGTCGTGTGCACCGCCAGTCTTGAGGATAAGGTGCCGTCTTTCCTGCGTGGAACGGGCAAGGGGTGGGTGACGGCGGAGTACGCCATGCTTCCTCGGGCCACCGACCAGCGCAGTCCGCGCGAGGTGACAAAAGGCAGGCAGTCCGGCCGCACGATGGAGATTCAGCGTCTGATCGGGCGCGCGTTGCGTTCTGTGATCGATCTGAAGGTGATCGGAGAGCGCACGGTGTGGATTGACTGCGATGTCATGCAGGCGGATGGCGGTACGCGGACCGCCGCCATCACTGGATCGTTCGTGGCCTTGGCCGATGCGCTGGCCGGCCTGCGCGCCAAGGGTGTGCTGGCAAAGCCGCCCTTGAAGGATTATCTGGCGGCGGTCAGTGTCGGGGTCGTGAAAGGCGAACACATGCTGGACCTGTGTTATAAAGAGGACTCTGTCGCCGCTGTCGACATGAATGTCGTCATGACGGGCGCGGGTCAATTGGTAGAATTGCAGGGGGCGGGCGAGGAGTCCACGTTTTCGCGCGATGAGCTTCTCCGCCTGCTTGCATTGGCGGAGTCCGGAGCGAGGCGGTGCATGGAGACGCAACGCGAGGTGCTGGGCACATTGGCGGAGGATCTGGGGGCGCACGTGTTGGACAGGTGGACACAGATCGGCGGAAACATCACCGACGGCAGTGCGCCCGGTCCGGAAATGGAGCGTATCGCGCTGCGGGACGGGGATGGTCGTGTTTGACCGACTGGTGATCGCTTCGTCCAATGAAGGAAAGATAAAGGAGTTTTCTGCCCTGTTCAGTCCGTTCGCGATGCGTGTCGAGCGATTGCCGCAGGGATTCGCCATGCCTGAAGAGACAGGGGGGACATTTGCTGAAAATGCACTGCAAAAAGCGCGGTTCATCAATGATCGGACGGGCCTGCCCGCGTTGGCGGACGATTCCGGACTCTGCGTCGACGCGCTAAACGGAGCCCCGGGTGTTTTTTCGGGCCGTTTTGCCGGTCCGGATGCGACGGACGCCGACAACCGCGCTCTCCTTCTGGAGCGTCTGATGGGAGTTTCGCAGGCGATGCGGGGTGCGGAACTTGTGGCCGCGCTGGCGTTGGTCACGCCGGATGGCCGCGTGCACGCTGTAGAGGGAAGAGTGCGCGGCGAGATCCTTTTGCTGGAGCGAGGGACGGGTGGATTTGGATACGATTCGATTTTCTACTATCCTCCCCTGGCGCGCACGTTTGCGGAGCTCGCTCCGGAGGAAAAGAACCACGTGAGCCACCGGACGCGGGCAATGCAGGCGCTCGCAAAACGCTTGATCTCTGCCGATCCCTCCTTCGAACGTTTCATGGACGCCGCGGACTGACGTTTTTACAACCGGGGCGCGCTCGGCTGTGTCCCCGCGCGTCCCGTGTTCTTGCGTGTCGGCTCCGCCGCGCCCTGTCGATTGTCAGTACAGGGCGAAAGGGCTATAATGACTGACGAAGCACTTCTGTCTCAGTAGCTCAGTTGGATAGAGCAACAGCCTTCTAAGCTGTGGGTCGGGGGTTCGAATCCCTCCTGAGACGTTCGGAAAAGCCCGGTATTCCGGGCTTTTCTAGTGATCGCGGTTCCCGCCAGATCCGCGAGTCGTCGAATTTCCGTCAAAATGTTTTTCCTGGAGACTTTCTGAATCGTCCCGGCCGTTATTCGGGGGTTGTCTGCCTTGCCGCATCACGGCGCGTTGCCAAGCACCCGGTACAGATGGTCGCCGTTCTGGAACGTCTTGATCAGCCGGGTCCACGGCACCTTGCCTGCGTACATGGTGGGATAGCGGACGTTGATGGCCGTGAGGTTGCCGAGTCCTGACGAAGGCGGGTCCAAGATGGCGGTCACCCGGCCGCGCGGGTTGTTCAGGACACTCTGAAAGTTGGTGTCGTTTGTGATGACCAGTTGGTTGTGGTTCTGGATCCATGGCACGACGCCGTAATTTTGAAACGTGTCAAGGAGCACGATCATCTTCGGGTGGGTGTTGATGTAGTTGGCCTCGTGATGGGCGATCGCCATGGTGCTGAGCGTGACCAATCGCGACTGGGCGGTCTGCGTTCCGGAGAGCAGCCTGCCGCTTTGCAGCGCCTGGACCAATACGCGATTTCCATGCCCAAGCCCCTGTGTCTGAAGAGCTTGCCATGTCTGGAAATCGCCAACGAGAAATATCAGGACTGCGAGCGCACCCGCCCATGACTTCATGGCTTGGGGCAACAAGCTGTAAAGATAGGCGATGAGGACAAATCCCATGGGAATGTAGGTGATAAAGTAACGGTCCCATGCCGCGGATGAGCCCTTATAGAGGAGTTCCAATTGCAGCAGGGGTACGGCAACGGTGGCGCCTATCAGTACGAGGGCCTGAATGTCGAATTTTCTCCGGACGGCGAGGATCACGGTCAAGGCCAAAGCCGGCAGAACGGGGGGAAACAGTTCGCCAAAATAGGTGACGACCTTCAGCGCGGTAAATAGGTGCCGATGCGCCATGACGGTGATGGGTGTGGTGTAGACGCCGGTGGCCATCTGGGCCGCGTTTGAGTAGGAGGAGTCGGCAAAATAGAACGGGTTGCCCATGATGACCCAGTTGAGCAGCATCCACAGGATGCCGGCGTAGGTGATCGGCAGCGCGAGAACGATGATGACTCCGGCTATTTTTGAGACTTTCGTCCTGGTGCGCAGCAGGCCGATCAAAATGCCGAGTCCGAGGAAAAAGGCAAATGGAACCGCCTCATAGCGTGTGAGAAAAGTGATCGCCAGCCACACTGCCGAAGAGATGAGCGCCCGGATGCTCAGCGTCTTTGCAAACCGCAGGGCGCCTTCCAGTGATGCGAGCATCATGGCGACCATCATGCAATCAGACATACCGTTGGCCTCGTACAACAGGATCATCGGGTTCAGCACATAGATCAAGAGCCACAGCGAGCGGTACGCCCGGGACACGCCAAACTGATGCAGGATGCGGGTGAAATAAAAAGCCGCCACGCCCGCGGTCAGCGCCGATACGATATTGCCCGCAAACGCGTCGGTGATGAGCGGCTTCCACAAGGAGGAGAGCATCACCAGGGGCAGCTCCATCAGACTTGGAAGAGGATTCCACACAAAACCCATGGCAGCGAGATGGAACCCGTGAAAGATGACATAATATGCGTCCATGACCCGGCTGAAGGCGTCGTTTTGCATCACGTGATAGTAAAAAACAAGGATGGCTCCGAAGATGACGGAGAGGGCGAAGGTGGCAAGCCCGAGCAGCCATGGCTCCTTGCTGCGCCATTCTGCGGCCGCCTCGGCGGGGACGTCCCGTTCTCGCCTTCGCAACACTGCCTCAAACCCACTCGAAGCGATGCTCATCGTTTCGCCTTCTCTCATGAAGATTGTCTCTGCCGGCCAGGATCGTATGCTGTGCCCCTATCCACAGGGCTGTCGCCAAACTCGCGACGGGCGCAGCAGATAATCCTGGCCGGCAACCCCTCATCCAAGCATCAGCCGAACGTCTCGGCGCTCTCCTTGGGCGCCGGGTGAGCGGCCGGGGAAAGCCCGTGGATCGTCTTCTCCCAGTACGAGGGACGCGTGATGAGTTGAATCGCGCCCTTCCACGCCCCGAGCGACATGAACACCCAGTATATCGGCGTGAGCAGGGCAAAAGGAATCAGCGACCAGCGCGCCCGACGGGCCAGGCCTGTCACATTTGCGTACAGAAACATGAAGTTGCCCATCACGAAGTTCAGTGCCGCGAGGTAATAGACCCACGATGGCAGGATTTTCGCCGACGCATTTGGACCGAACACGAACCAGATCACCACCAGCGCCCAGAGCACGGGGTTGAACAGGAACATGAAAGGCGTTCCGCCGATCATCATTTGGAAGCCGAACGAACCGCTCCACCCAAGCTCCTTCGCCAGCTTGACAGGCGAGCGCATGTGCACGAGCCAGGTTTGGATATACCCCTTCACCCATCTGGAGCGCTGTCGCACCCAATTGACGAAGTCGGAGTTGGCTTCCTCGTAAGTCGTCGAATTCATGACCGTCGTCCGGTACCCCTGTTTGTGCAGCCGCACGCCGAGATCCGCGTCCTCCGTCACGTTGTGGGGATCCCAGGCGCCCATCTGTACGAGAATGTCGGTGCGAAAATGATTCGAGCTTCCTCCGAGGGGAATCGGCATCCGTGTGGAGAACAGCGCGGGCAGGAACAGATCAAACCACATGGCGTACTCGGACGTGAACCACCGTGTCAGGAAATTCTGGCGTTCGTTGAAATACGACAGCTTCGCCTGCACGCAGGCCAATTTTCCGTCTCCGGAACGGAACACATGAACCGCCTTCAACAGTTGGTCGGGTTCCGGGATGTCCTCGGCGTCAAAGATCACGATGTACTCGCCGCGGGCTTGCAGCAGCCCGAAGTTGCACGCCTTCGGCTTGGTGCGCGGCTCCGACGCCGGCACAATCACCAGGTCGACGTAGCTCGGCAGGTTTGCCGCGCGGGCCGCCTTGATGGTTTCCTCGTCGTCCTCTTCCAGGAGAAATTTTACGTCCAGGCGGTCTCGTGGATAGATGAGGTCCGTCATGGCCTTGCTGAGCGTGGGCAGCACCGCAGCCTCTTTGTACAGCGGCACCAAAACGGTGTACGACGGCAGCGAGTCCAAGGGCATTTTGTCAAGGTCTTCGCCTGTGATCATGTCCTCTAGCGGGGCGTCTGAGGCGCGATGGATCATCCACAATCGAAAGACGGCGTTGATCCCGTAGAACAGCTGCAGGATTGTGTTCACGATCGTTCCCATGACCACCCAGTTCCACAGAAAGCCGGCGGCCAGCACCGTCGCGCCCGCGATGGCGGCAAGCACCTGCCCTTTGGTCACCTGCCTGCAGGCGCTGTTCTCAGGCTGTGTGTTCATGAGTTCAAACCGGCTGCGTTCTTCATGGGCGTCGCGGTACCGTCGCCGCAGGGCGTGTATGGCGTCCCGGTAACCCGTCACCATGATCCGCACCCTGCGCCCAAACGCGGCCTCCAGTTGGCGGATCGCCTCTGTATCGTCCGGATCCGCCATCGCGGCCGTGACCGCGTCGGGCTCGACTGCAAGGGGAACGACGAGATGCCGGAACCAGAACGCCTCGGGCAAGACCTCGCATTGCTTCAATAAATTCACGTCAGAACCGCCGCCAGACTGATCGTCGTGCAAGAGGTCGATGAGCGGGAGCCCCTTTTGACGCGCGATGCCCTCTGCGATGTCCCAGTGTGTAACGAGATTCGCGGCGGTGAGCAGGGACCCGATCTTGCCCCCGGTGGCCGATTGTTGCCGCAATGCCTCCGCGAGTTCGGCGGCGCCTATCTTCTGCTCGCGAAGGAGGATGCCGCCGAGGGTTTGATCGGCAAGACCAGTGGGGACACCGTAGACCCTGTCTTGGGCCAGCATGAGATCCGCGGGCTCTGCTTTCACCAGCACATGGTCCCCGGAGACGCGCGTCAGAAGTTCCTTGGTTTTCTCCGAGGAGGGGTCGACCGAGGCGACGAAAATGCGTCTGCCCACGCGACCGATCGGCATGGCATTGGCCTCCCGCGAAAGCTCTGCGGGAATCATCCGGGCCACCTCGTGGTCCACCGGATCGACCCATCTGTCTTGCAGCGCGTAATAGTACGGCGCGAGTTCGAAAAAGTTCGACACCTCTTCTTCGCCCTTGCTCTCAGTGTGATCACCTGGCAAGTCGAGCGGCGACGGGACAGACGACTGAATAGCTTTCGTGATGTTTTTCATGTGAACTTTCCTTTCGGCACAACATGGATGGCGTCTCCTTCACGGGTGACGGTGCGAACATCGGACCGTCTCTGATGCCACTGCAAGACGGCGTCAGCATTGGACGTCTGCCCATGCACCCGGTAGAATCCATCCTTGAAAACTCTCGAATCCGCGGTGAAATGAGGAAGGTTCTCGATATCGTCCATCAGACTCGCGATCATGGACAGGGAGTGGGAGGGACCGACCAAGATCACCAAAGGCGTGGTGAACGTGTACACATCGGACTCGGTTTTGGACCGCTGCCGTCTCAGGGTGGCAATCATTACCCTGTCTTCTTCGGCGTGTGCTTCCAGTTCCGCCACGCGAGTCTGCGCTGCGGCGAGTTCCCGCCTGGTCCGCTCGGCACCGTCCTTGATTTCCTGAAGTTTGCTGTCGACATCCTCTTTGTCGTAACCGAACATGGAACGAGAAAATGCCATGTGGACACGCCCCCATCATACGCAGGTGGATAAGTACGGATCTTATCATAGGGGCAACGCCTAGGCTCTGACAAGGCTTGGAATGGGTCTGGATGCGGGCCGCAGGTGGGACGAGTTTACGTAGAAAACGCTTACATGTGAGACAGAACAGCCTTCTGTATGCGCGCCGGGCCATGGAGCATAAAGCGCGTAAAGAATTGTTGACGCCGATTTTGCCGATGTTTTAGCTGATTTGTGACCGAGAATGGGTACAATCGGGGTGAATGCGGGTGCTTTTTCCTGCATTCGTCATCACACCTGAAGCCAGTCTGCCTGAAGAGTCCACGGGCGCAGGTGTGGTCCACACTTGATTGAAGGGAGGAAACACGTTGAAAAAGTTGCACAGAAGTCTTTTGGCCGGATCGGTTATCGCAAGCTCTTTGGTCTTCTCGGCCCAGTTTGCGTTCGCCGCCACAGGCACCGCGGTGCAAAATGGGCTCATGTTGGCAAAAGGGGCAAAGTCCATCACCCTGACGGTGCCTAACATGGACAGTGAACTGCAGCCGACTCCAACGCTGCCTTTCACGTTCACGCCGTCAAATCCCACGGTGAAGCCCATGACCACCACGGGCACGTACGTTCCCGGTTCGCCGGATGAGTACACCGTGCCCGTGCCGAATTTCGGCAAGACGGAGGTCGTCGACGTTTCGACGGGCTATACCTTCAACGGGGTTAACTACACGGCGACCGCCGGTCCGCTCATCGACACACTGCCGGAGGTACCACTCGCCGCCGCCCTTCCGCTCGGGATGCTGGGTGTTTGGTATATCGTGCGCAAGCGCCGCCGCGCATCACTGTCACTCTAGTTCGCACACGGCAATGAGAGAGGGGACGGCGCGCCCCTCTCTTCTTAATCATGCTTTGCAATGGTTTGACGCAACGCAGACGCTGTAAGAGTCTGTTCAAAAAGTGGGCAGGTAAGACCCACGCAGTGCAAGGAAGCAGCCAGAAATGCGGACCGAGCGTACGTTTTCGGGTGCGTGAGGGAG
>JAJZZT010000192.1 GCA_021797415.1 Bacillota bacterium | reverse complement strand
ATGTACCAAATACACCAGAGACAGTATTTCGTATAGGGTCAATCACAAAGCAATTTACTGCATTTTGTATTTTGCAGTTGGTCGACAAAGGGACTATTCACATACATGATTCCGTAGATAAGTTTATTCCGGAATTCCCGAATGGACATATAATCACAATTCACCACTTGCTCAGCCATTCGTCCGGCATATGGAATCTCACTTCTGCGAAGGACGTCAGAGAAAGTAGTAGAGCAAGACATTCCGTTGATGACTTGATAAACAAGTTTATAGATGTTCCTTTGGAGTTCGCGCCTGGGGAGGGATTCAAATATTCAAATTCTGGGTACATATTGCTTGGGAAGATAATTGAAGTCGTGAGCGGTAGAACATACGAAGAGTATCTTGTCGATAATGTGTTTAGGAAGATTGGAATGAATCAGTCAGGATATGACCACAACGAGCAGATTTTAAAGGGTAGGGCGATGGGATATGTTCAATTCGAAGATAGTTTACTCAACTCGCACTATATAGACATGTCATGGCCTTACGCTGCAGGAGGACTCTACTCTACAGTAGATGATTTATATATATGGGATAAAAGTCTCTACGCTGATACTTTACTTTCTGAGAAGATGATAACTTCCATGTTTATTCCCTACGTGGAACGCTATGGGTATGGATGGATAATTCCGGAACAAGAACGGCGTGTTGTTTGGCATGGCGGGAGCATTAGTGGATTCAGGGGTATTATCATTAGGTATATAGATGACAACCTGACTTGTATTGTTCTCAGCAACATCCGTTCGGACATTGCACTTCAATTAGGCTCGCAATTGGTAGATTTAGTATTCAAGGCTTGATTTTCATGGGAAGAGGGTTGTTAGTAATTTCGTATAAAACAACTTCATTTTCTTCAGCAAATGGGGGCGAACGCTGAATGAGCCCGCCGAGCGAGTAATTGTACGAATATACGCGTTCTCGCTTGGCCAATGCCGTTTTGTTGAGCCGATGTTTCGACGCTGGATCCGGTCAAAAATCAGCAGACGGCTGGATCTGTTTGACGGATTCTGGATTTGATCAGCGTCATCCTGTACGCGAAAACTGCGACAAGCCGATTGGTGGGCTGCACGAGAAAAATTGGCTTGAACCACCACTAATTACAAATCTACGAGGGGAATAGACATGCGATTTAAAGGAATAGACTGGGAAGAATTGTTGGATGCCTTCGGTATTATCGTGACGGAGCCGCCGGAAGTCGAGTGGACGGGAGACGGACCGCAGTCGAAACTGGAGATGGTCACGAAACCAGCAGAAGACGGATGCTTCGAAGTGTCCTTTCCAGAACTCGAAGATCCGATGATCAGCGTCTATTGGGATGCCGTACATCAACGCAAGGACGCGATCGATGAGGCGCGGAGAAATGCATTGGCCGATTTTCTTCATGGAACCTACGAAACGGCGCAAGAGAAACGGGTTGCCCGCGTTGTGAGAAAGTTCATCCGCGCGCTACATGAAAACAGTAAGAAACATGATTATTATTCTCTGGTCTGGAAAGATATTCTAAAGATCAAAGACAACCACACCTTGTTTCGGTGCGTGAGCTTGCTTCTGCCTGATATGTGGTCTTGATTAATTCTCTCCTCAGGGCGCTTTTTGTCCCCCGCCTCCCTGTACATGAAGGGAGGTTTTTTTATGCCAGCAAACATCCGCCGCCCCGACCTGTTGGCGGGCGGAACCGTCTGCATGGTCTGTAATCGGCAACTGCGTCACCCCGCATCGGTCCGGATGGGAATGGGATTGACGTGTGCCAAGAACTTTCGGGGCCGACTGGATACCATCCAGCGACAACCGGAGTACCGCCAGGCGATTGAGAGCTGGCGGCAGCATCGAGACGAGCAGGGCGAAGTGGCCTTGTATCGTGCCGGGGAATTTGTTCTGGAGTCTGCGCGTCAGGAACACCGCGCGCGGATGCTGTATACCACGACGGGCGCGGCCATGCGCCGGCTGGAACATGGCACAGCGGAGGTGCCCAGCTTTGAACGGGGCCGCGGTGCCGTACAGTTCTATCAGACGACCGACCCCAACGTCGCGCTTGCCATGAGCGATTCGGGCAAATCGTACGCAATGGCACTGAGCGCCGATCATTCGCATGCCACCTGGTGTAGTTGTCCAAGCCAACTGTATTCGCCAGAACCAATCGTTTGCCGACACATGCAGGCATTTGATCAAGCGGCAGGCGCGCAGCGGCAGCAAGATGAGCAGGAGTTTCGGTGCATTGAAGCCGAACGCCAGGAGCGCCGAACGCAGGTTGAGCAGGCCACGCAAGGAATCCTTGAACGGCTGGATCAGGAGCTGGTCTCCTGGCAACGCAAGGCGGAACGAGGACGGATCACGCCTGCGATCTACGAACAAAAGGTACGGGAGATCGAGGAAACGCGTGCGGTGGCTTCGGCCATCGCGTATGCCACCACGTCGCGGGTGACGTTGGCGAACGTGGCGCAGGCGATGTTAGATATGCAGCCGATGGGTGAAAGGGTGGGTGCTTAAATGAATTGGCCCGCAGAATTGCAAGTAGAGGACTTGGAATGGCGCCATCACTTTTGGAACAACGTCAGCGGGGCGCCGACGCGGCCCTTCGTGGCGCAGGTGACCGGGAGGGAAGCGATCGAATGCGATTCCGCAACGGCGATCATGAGCTATGTCATGGGCGAGCCGTATTGGGATACCGGGGACTTGGAAGTGGTCAAACTCAACATGCGATTGATGCTGGCCTCGTTGGTGGAAACGGAGATTGGGCGTTCGGTTTGCGTTCGTACGGGGGCCGTGGTGTTGAGAGGCGATGAAAAGGATCCGCCGCTAAACGTGCTGAACGAGCGCACGATGATTGCCGATCTAATCGGCCTGGGTTGGCTGGCTGTTTCGGAGCGCGCTGATAGCTTCATGTTGCGCGGCGGTGATGTGTTGAAGGAACGGCGCTGGGGCGGATGCCTGTTTTGCGCGCATCGGGAAGAGGATCATTTCTGTGGGGTTTACCGACTGAAGCGCGAAGATCAGTCGCCGGTTGGCGTGTGCTGCATTGACTTCTTTCCAAGTGATGCCGTCAAAAAGGCCAGTTCGAAATATGTAGTGCTCGAAGCAAAGGATGTGTTTATTCCACGTTACACCGCCATGATTCCAGACGGCGATTATCCGCTGGTGACGCGCTAATAAATCGATTTTGGTCCCCTGCCTCCCTTCTTAATGAAGGGAGGTTTTTCTCTGTGAAAAACAGTTGGGAGAAGCCCGACGATTATATTGTCATCTTTGCTAACGGAGGCGGTCGGGTCCACGAGATTCTGATCGATGAAGCGGATTTCAAGATCGTATCGGCGTTTTCGGGGATGTGGGGAGCACACAAGCATAGGAACACGTTTTACGCGTGGATCAATGTTCGTGGCACAGACGGCAAGCGGAAAACGGTGCAGATGCACCGGGTTTTGCTGAATCCACCATCCGATTTGCAGGTCGATCACAAGAATCGCGATGGACTCGATAATCGGCGGGAGAACATCCGCATCGCGACGAATGGCGAGAACGCCCGCAATCGGATCAATAACGTAAAGCTTCAGTCTGATGTGGATGGGGTGTCGTATCATACCCGAGACAAGTTGTGGATGGTACAAATATGGGGGAACGGCCGCGTGGAATATAACGCCTGTTTCCGGGATCAAGCCGCAGCAGAAAAGGCCGCCCATAGATTTCTGGAGACGGGGGAACGCACCACACGCGAAGGACCTGCTGAGTTTCACTCGGGAATCAAAGGGATCACGTGGCATGTCCTGTGCAAAGCGTGGCAAGTGACAGTGACAGCGAACGGCAAGCGAATCTTTCTCGGCCTCTACGACGCCATCCCCGAAGCGCACGCGACGCTTCTGATGTTTCTCAAAACAGGCATGTTCGTCAAACGTAGTCGGAAATGCAGGCACACAAGCTGATAAGGAAGGAGGGATATATCATGGCCGCATCTTTTTTACAGGAATCGTCAAGTCTATTAAACTGGAATCATTTTATGATCGTCTCGCCGCCATCGGGTTTTCTCAACGTCGGTTCCGCGTTGAACGGCGCCCTGACCACCATCGGGAACTTGCTCATGGGTTTGGGTACTTTTGTGTGGGGTGTCGTGAGTTGGCTTTTTCAGATCGCTCTAAATCCATCTTTCATTATGGATCCTTTATTCAAAGACTTGGCTGGGGTCTATCACTTCGCGTATCAGTCGTTCTTCTTGCCCTTGTTGCCGCTCTTGGCGGCGGCGGTGCTCCTCTATTCTATTTATTTCTATTTCAAGGGCAACCATGCGAAGATGCTGCGAGTCTTCGCGAGCGCGGTGCTCGCGATATTGATTGTGCTAATCGGTTTTCTCGAGCTGCCCGTTTTGTTTTCGATCGGGGATACGTTGGCGATCGGCACGACATCCGCTGTGATGGGGCAATTGGAGACCACCCTGTCCGGCGGTCAAATTACTGCCTCCAATCAGGCGGTCAGCGGACTCACAAACACGTATTTGCAATCGCCCTGGGAACTCATGCAGTTCGGATTTCTCTCCAGCAACCCCAGTCAGTACGGATTAAATGGCGGCGTCACCGGGACGACGTTCAACACCCTGACAAGCAACTTGAATCAGGTTGACCCGTCGGTAACGAGCGCTGTACTGCAGGAGCAATTCTCAACGCCCTATCCCCATCTGATCACGGTTGCCAACCCCCAAGCAACACCGGGCTCAGGTCTCCCGTCCACCATGATCCTCCAGGGGCTGGCCACGAACGTAAATGGAGCGCTCGTTCCTGACTGGCGCAACGTCTTTTACGTGTACGGCGGCCAAAATCAGGAGAGTGCGTTGGCCCGGTCGTTTTTCTTGCAAGGCCAACAAACCGTCGTCGGGGCCGCCAATGCGTCGAGCGGGTCCGGCAATCTGGATGAGAACCACTTTTTTAGCGGCGCGGGGAATCTGGTGTTGATCCTTATCGCCATGCTGACTTCCGGTGTCCCGCTGGCGTTTGCCCTCTTCACCGGGGCGCAACTTTTATGGCGAGAACTGAACTTTTTCTTCAAACTGGGGCAGGGGATTATCTCCCTTCCCTTCATGATGGTCCCGGAGGCAGGCCCCGCGCATACGAAGAAATGGCTGGGCCAAGCGGCTGGCCACTTGATTGAGCGCTTTGGCGCGGGAGTGTATTTTGCGATTGCCGTGGGGCTGGGCAGTCTCCTGCAGCAGGGGGTTACCGGGCTTTTTGCCGGCAATGCGGAAACAGGCATGGTCGTCAGCATGTTATTTCTGGCCTTCTGGTATCTGTCTGCGTTCATCTACCGGGAAAAATTGTTCTCGATGACGGTCCATCCACTCGCCGCTACCGTGGCGCAACACAGCGGGATCGCTGGTCGCGGATATGCCCAGAGGCTGCAACAGTCGGAAGAACGGAAACACGCCATCACAGAGGCGACGAAGAAAGAAAGAGAGCGTCGGGAGGAAGAGCGGAACCATCCAAAAGGTGCGCCTCAGAAACGGGCGAAAATCATCCGGCCGTTTCAACGAGAACAACACACAGCCCAATCATCCGCGGACCGTAAGGAGGGGCGCGCACCATCGCGCCATTCTGCGGGGGCCGTGTCGCCAACCCAGGAGGCGACTCAACGGGATTCGGAAGGAGTACGGGCGGTATTTCCAGCAGAGATGATGGCGCACGGCCTCGAAGCAACGTCTATTCGTCGTTCCGAAGAGCGGCGCCGTGATGGAGACGTGCCATTCATCATTGCGTCGAATACCAGGGCGCAATCGGGAGGCCGTGCGCAAGAACCGCGCAACGACAGGAGTGCATCGTCCGTGATTCGGTATGCTGACGCGGTGGCGTGGGCGAAGGGTGCGGGGATGCTGACGCATTTGTCCATGAAACGGGGCCTTGGCGCCAGTGATGCGCAGGTGAGTGCGCTGATGGAGCAGATGGCAAGAAACGGAGTGATCCGGCGGGACAGACACGGGTTCTGGTGGGCTGTTGTTCCCGCAAGCGACGAGCCGGTTCCCGATGCGGCTGCGTCTAATCCGATTTGGGGCGGCGCCATGCCAACCAACGAGGCCGGTTTGGAACAGGGCGATGCGCAGTCGGAAAGCGTCACATCGGTGCCAAACGCAGACGCGCCTCAAGTGGGCGCGGATTCTTATGATCATGCCGTCGCAACGCCGTTTATTTTGGCGAGGCGACTGGGCGTTGAAGACAGCGCCGCTGCGGCGTTGTTGGGGCGAATGCAAGAAAACGGCGTGGTGCAAAGAGGCGTGGGGCAATGGTGGAAGGCGATTCCGGCCAATCACGATGCACCGGAACGCGGTGCGGGTGCTCCGAGCGGCGTGGAACCCGGGCACGCTGCGGAGGCACAGGGAGAAGAGTCGACGCCTTCTGCTCCGGATTCCTCCGAAGGCGTTTCGGGGACACCACCGATCACCATACCAGCAGAAACGAGGCGCGATCCGGCTTCAATCGGACAAGGGGAGCCCGAACGCATCACACCACATCAACAACCGGTCAGCCCGACAGATGAGCCGGAGGCCTCGGCTTTTCATCAAGGGACCGAAACGGCAAACAACCAGCAGGCGCCGATTCCGCAACGGCCGGCAACACAACCGCCCACCGCCTCTTCGGTCATCACCAACCAACAGGTCGGGCGGGTGAAGCAATTTACGCGCAAAATGGGACATGCCGCAGTGGGCGCTGGGCAGGTTGCCGCGAAAGTGGCGAAGTCACAACCGATTCGGATGGCGGGGGCGACAGCAGGCTTCGGGTTTCGCGTCACCAGAGGGACAACGAAACTGGTGTTCAAAGGCGGGGCCGGCGCCACGCTTGCGACGATTCGCGCGATGGAGTGGCACGCGGATCGCATCGGGACTCCGCCTGGCAACGAGACGTTTGCACACGAATTCAACCGCCGGATGCGAAACCCGTCCCGTCTGGAAAAACGCACGGGGAGAGCGGTCGGATACACAAGAAAATACGGGGCGCCCGTGGTGAAAGGCGCCAAAGCGGGCACGAAGCAAGTCGAGAAAGGCGCGACGGTTGGCGCGCGGCAAATCAACCGGATACACGCGGTCAGGCAGACTCACGAGACGGTCCGGGCTACTGGCGAGATGGTAAAGAGCAAGGCAAAAGGCATGGCAAAAGATTGGTTTTTGGGGTAGACGCTCCGAGAGGAGCGTCTTTTTGTCCCCCGCTTCCCCTATGGTTAAGAAACCGACAGAACAAAATCGTAGGAATTCCGACGGTAGAGAGTGCTCCAGAAATTCACCCGATTCGAGGTGTCGATTAATGATTATCATCGTCGCATGTTGCGCGTTGCTGGTCACGGTGTTTGGGTGGTTCTTACGCAAAATAGTCTTACCCATCACTGTGCTTTTGTGGCTGATTGGAGCGGGGATTGTAGCAACGCTGTTCCTGCGTTAATCGATTCCGTACTATTCCACACCGCTTCGAAATGTTGCAGATACGAAGAAAAGAGTCCGTGTTCCGATTTCTGTAGTAATAGCAAGGGGGCCGCACTGCCGCGCAATCCGTACAATTGTGGAGTGACATACATGCGATCATCGAACCGATAAACTGAATTGTAGAGAGGAGTGTCGTGCAAGCGAAGTTCGATCATATTTTTGTTGATCAGTGGTCGGAAACGCATGATTGTTGTTTCTATTCTGGAGGCAATTGACCCCTCGTGCTGTTCCTCTTGCGTTCGATTCTGTATGAATGAACCCGAAGGATCGCCGAGTAAAATCCGTATCTTACAACCAGAAGCGGCCTTTTTTTCTAGCAACGGAGAAAAATCAGGATGTTCCGGCAAGAAGGCAATAGCATATCCGAGAATATCGATCTGTTGATCCGCGTTTCGAAGATGCTGGATAAAATCTTGAACCGGAACATCAGAACGATGCTTCCATATTCCCAGCAATCCGGTCTCCCCTGACGTT
>JAJZZT010000316.1 GCA_021797415.1 Bacillota bacterium | reverse complement strand
GAGGATATCCAGCGCGGCGACAATGGGGCCCTCTCTTTTTCCGTCGCACCGTTCAGGGTCGTCAGCGTCTGCGTGGAGTTCGCGTGATCTCGGAGATATGGGATCGATCCGCGGTGTGAGTCCTTGTCTCTGGAGACAGGGACTCACACCGCGGATCCTCTCTATGATAGTGGAGTTTTCGCGCCGAGGGCTATTTTCACGAGACGGTGATCCATCAAAATCTAAGCCGATAGAACGCCACAGCTTGCCGGGCGGCGGTGCATCTCGGCGATTGCTGTCAGTGCAATATTCTTCCTCCCCTGTGTACAGCGGCTGTCTGTGCGGCGGTGGGACACGGAAGGATCACGTGGAAGACGCTTCCCTCTCCCTTTGTACTCTGGACAGTGATGCGCCCGCGGTGCATGTCCACGATCCATTTTGCGATGGAAAGGCCGAGTCCCGCTCCTCCTTCTGAGCGTTCGCGGACCTTGTCGCCGCGGTAGAAGCGTTCGAAAATATGCGTCATCAGTTCGCGGTCCATGGCGATGCCTGTGTCCTTTACGCGAAGCGACACGGCATGGGACTGGCGATCGAGCACGACGTCGATGCGGCCGCCTTCCGGTGTGTACTTGATCGCATTGTCAAGCAGGATCATGACCAGTTGCCGGAGGCGATTTACATCTCCGAAGACTGTGCGGTCACTGCCCGAAGCGGCAGGTCCATCGTCAACCGTGAGAGTGATATCTTTTTGCTCGGCAAGGAAGGACATGGTGCCGACCACTTCGCCGACCACTCCCGAAAGGTCGGCGCACTCCATTTCCAGAACGGCTTCTTGTGAATCCGCCCGCGCAAGGGTCAGGAGATCGGAGGTCAGCCGGGTCAATCGTCTGACCTCCGCTTTGGCGTTGCTCACCCATTCCAGATTTTGCAGACTGCATTCATCCGCATTGCACAGTACAAGGTCGAGATTGGTTTGAATGACAGCGAGCGGCGTACGCAACTCATGCGAAGCGTCACCCACGAATCGCTGCTGTTGTAACCAGGAACGGATGATCGGCCGCAATACACGACCGGAGACAGCGTATCCTGCGACAATGGCGACGATCGTGCCGCCAAGGCCGACCAGCCAGACAAGTTGTGCCAAGCGCATGAGGATGTCCATCTCGGGACCTACGAATTCTGCGATCTGCACAATGCCGGCGACGGCTGTCCCCCCGCCTGACAATGGAATGGAGATGACGCGGAACCATTCGTCCGTTCCGCGCACGCGCCATGTCGCAAAGGTCGGAGTCGTCTGGAATGTTGGGGAGAGAAGGGGAATGGCGCTGGCCAGCCCTGGATTGCTGGTTGTTATAATGGCGCCCGTCGGATTGCGGACGATGACGAGAAACAGCGGCCGCAGGACGGGAGATGACGACGTGCCGGGAAATGCGGGTGCACGCCCTCCCTGCAGGGCCATCTGCATGGCGCGGGGGTTTTGCAGCAACCACGCGGCGTCCTGCCGTAACCTGAAATCCAGGCGGCCGATGGTCATCTGGGATACGAAGAGATAGACGGTTGCGGAAGTGAGGAGAAACAGGGCTATGACAATTCCGGTCAGCAGCAGCGTCAATTTGATCCGCGCGCTCGTGAACAATGTCAGATCCCTATCAGGCGATATCCGACGCCGCGCAACGTTTCAATCTGGGGACGCTCTGCGATCGGATGTTCGGACAGATGAGATTCAAGCTTTTTACGTAGAAAATGCACATAGGTCTCCACGATGCCGACATCCGTGTCGATGCCCCATATTCTGTCGAGAATCAGTTCTTTTGGCAAAACTTTGTTCGGATGACGCAGAAAAAACTCAAGCACCTGGAACTGTTTGGACGAGAGAGACAGTGTGGCTGAGGCCATCGACACCGTGCGCGTGACGAGATCCACATGAAAGCAGCCGACCTCAAACGAATCTGTGCCAACGAGATCTCCGGATCGCCTGGTCAGGGCGCGGACGCGCGCCAAAAACTCCTGAATGGCAAACGGCTTGACAAGATAGTCATCGGCTCCAATGTCAAGACCGCGCACGCGATCCACAATCGAATCTTTTGCCGTGAGCATGAGAATCGGAGTGGAAGTGTGGTCTCCCCGCAGTCGCTCCACCAGCTCAAACCCCATCATGCCAGGCAGCATAACGTCGAGCACGAACAGGTCGTAGGTATTGTTCATGGCCAGTTCCAGTCCGCGCTCTCCGTCACGCGCCACATCCACTGTGTAGTGGTGGCTTTGCAGCAATTGCTGCACCGCTGACAGCAGCGCCGGTTCGTCGTCGACCAGAAGAATCCTCATGTTCCACACTCCCGCTGTTGAGCGATCTTATCCACCTTCCATAATACACTCCAGGCCTTAAGGAGCGCTTAAACTTTTAGAGGCAGTTCAAAAAGAGGTTGTTCAAAAAGGAGTCAGGGTTGACCTCTTTTTGAACAGGTTTTTTTACGAACGGCAATGAAAATACCGATTGACTCTACTGGGAAAAATATTCCATATAATTGAAGCAAAATTTGAGCAGGCCATGTTCTAATGATGCGGTAAAAGATCTTACGCGCAGACGTGATGCGTTCGATCAGGCGCAACGGGGGTTATCGTGTGAGCACAGTCATCCAGCCGCAGAGTGTATCGTCGCGGTCCAGAACAGGCAGGAGGCGGTGGATGTACGGCGGGATCGCGCTCGTTGTGGCGGCCGGCGGCGCCGCATTCGTGTACGCGCGGGCGCATCCCGCGGCGGAGACGGTTCCGGCCGCCAATATATATCAGGTAGGGTACGGCAACGTAACGCAGACTGTCGGAGCGAGCGCAACTGTTCAGGCGCCGACGGTGCTGACGCTCGGTTTTAACGGCGGGAGTGGAGTCTTGCAGACCGTAAACGCGCAGGTCGGTCAAACTGTGGGACGCGGACAAGTGCTTGCCACCCTTGATGATGCGTCGCAACGGATTCAGGTTATGGCGGCGCGAGCCGGCGTCATGCAGGCGCAAGCCAATCTGACGCAAGCCGAAGCGAAATTGACTCAGACCGAACAGCCGGCGACTCCGGCCACGATTGCGGCGGCGCAGGCGAATGTGACGAAGTCGCGTGTTTCCTTGAGCGGCGCAGAGCAACAGTTGAAGTATGACATCGCGCTCTACAATGATCGCGCGAGCTCGAAGCAGCAGTTGGTGAGCGCACAGGATGCGGTGACGGAGCAACAGGCAGCGCTGCAAGTTGCGCGGGTCAACTTGCAAAAGGAGAAATTGCAGGAGACCGCCACATTAAATGGGAGCACGCCGCAGGACATCAGTGTCTTGAGAAATGACGTGACCTTGGCGCAACAGGCAGTTGGCGCGGCCAATCAACAGTTGGCGCTGGCGCAGTCGAACCTGGCGATTTTGCAGCAATCGCTTCAGGTGGCGCAGCAGAATTTGGCCAATGATGTCCAGAACAAGGCGTCGGCGACGCAAATCCAGACTGATGAGGGAGCGGTGCGTCAAGCGCAACAGGGCCTGAACGGAGGACAGGGCGCACTGATTCAGAACCAGTCGGCCGTGCAGAATGCACAGGCTGCGCTCGTGAATGCCGAGAAGGCGCTTGCCGATGCACAGCCGTCGAGCGGGACGACGGCGGCAAAGATCGCGCAAAATGCATATGATCTGGCTCAAGTCAGTCTGCACCAGTCCGAGGTGCAGTATCAGGCCGCTGTCGCGAGCCTGGCCGTGACGCGCGCGATCTACAACGACCGCATCGCACAGCAGCAGCAGGTAAGCAGTGCGCAAAATGCTGTCGCACAGGCGCAGGCAGGAGTGCAGGGTGCGGTCGCAGCCTTGCGCGAGACCGTCCAGCCACCAAGCGCGGCGACGATCATCCAGGCCAAGGCTGCGGTGCAAAGCGCGCAGGGATCGCTCATGTCCGCCACGGCTCAGTTAGACACGGCGGAGCTTGCCATCGCAGACATGGTGCTCAAGTCTCCTATTTCAGGCGTTGTGACGCAGGTGAGCGGGATGGTTGGCGAGTCGATTGGCGGCGGTGCGACGCTCGTCACGGTCCAGCAGGCGACGCAAGGGAGTCTGCAACTGAATATCCAGGTGCCGGAATCGGAAATCGGTTCCGTACGGAAAGGCGATAAGGTGGCTGTGACGGCGACGGCGTATCCTGGACAGACGTTTGACGGAACCATCACGCAGGTTTACCCGACGCCCGCCATCGTGTCGAACGTGACGGAATATACGGTCCTCGCCAATGTTCACAACGTAAACGGCGAATTGCAACCCGGGATGACCGCGGATGGGGTGATCTCAACGAAAACCGTGAACCACACCGTGGTGGTCAATCCGATTTCATTGGTCCAGTTTGGCTCGATCCAGGGCGTCTACGTGGTGGGCAAGGCGCCCGCGGCCCGGGCGGGGGGCAGGCGACGATTCTTTGGTGGCGGCGCGGGCGCTGCGGGAAGTCGCGGCAAGGGCTTTGGAGGCGGAGGATTTGCAGGCGGCGGCGCAGGATTTGCAGGCGGCGGTGGTACCGGCGGTATTCGCGGGCCGCGGACTCCTTATGGCAATAACGTCTACTTTCAACCGGTGCAAGTCGGTCTGCAGGGCGTCTCGACTGTACAAGTGGTGAGCGGACTGCGCGCTGGCGAGAAAATTCTGCTCGTGCCGCCTGCGAGCGCTGCGAGCGCCGCGAGCGGAACGGGCGCCGGTCAAGGCGCCGCAGGGGGCGGCGGCGGAGGCCGCGGCTTTGGCGGGCGCGGTCTCGGCGGCGGTCTGTTTGGGGGTTGACCGCGAATGACAGGGATAAACGGAGGATGCCGGCGTGAGTGCACTGATTGAGATGTCCGACGTCGTGCGTGAGTACTGGATCGGCGGCGAGCTGGTGAGGGCGCTGGACGGAGTCAATTTCACCATTGCCCAAGGAGAATTTGTGGCGATCATGGGCCCGTCCGGTTCAGGCAAGACGACCGCCATGAACGTCATTGGCTGCCTGGATCGCCCCTCTCGCGGATCGTACAAATTGGATGGACATGTGGTGTCGCAGATGAATGACAGGGAATTGGCGGAGTTGCGCAATCGGAAAATCGGATTCGTCTTTCAGCAGTTCAATTTGCTGGCGCGCACGTCCGCTTTCGAGAATGTCGAATTGCCCATGATGTACGCGGGCGTGGCACGCAAAGAACGCAGGAAATTGGCGATTGCCGCCCTGGAGCGCGTGGGCCTTGGACACCGCCTGGCGAACCGCCCGAATGAACTGTCCGGCGGTCAGCAGCAGCGGGTGTCGATTGCGCGCGCGCTGGTCAACCGTCCGGCCCTGCTTTTGGCGGACGAGCCGACCGGCGCCCTGGACAGTCGCACAACCGCAGAAATTCTCGAACTCTTTGAGGAATTGCATGCGCAGGGCAACACGGTCATTCTCGTCACACATGAACCGGATGTCGGACAGCGCGCGCATCGCGTGATTCGTTTTCGCGACGGGCAGTTGGAGGCGGATTCGGCTCGCAAGGAGGTCGCGCACGCGTGAGTGTGGTTGATACGCTGCGGATCGCCTTGCGCAGCATTGCCGCCAACAAGATGCGGTCCGGTCTGACGATGCTCGGCATCATCATCGGTGTCGCGTCCGTCATCGCTCTGTCAGCCCTGGGACAGGCGGAGACGATCGGGATCACAAAGCAGATCGAGTCGCTTGGAACCAACCTGTTGACCATCTCTCCCGGCGCAGCCGGTGTTAGGGGCGTGCAACTCGGACTCGGCAGTTCCAGCACGCTGACGTACGCAGATGCGCAGCAGATTGCGCAAAACGATCCAGGGGTGGCGTACGTCTCGCCGTTGGTGCAGAGCAACACACAGGTTGTGTACGACGCCAACAACGACTCGGTCACCGTGCAGGGCACATCGGGCCAGTATGCGGCGATGAAAGGCCTTGCGCTTGCGCAAGGGAGTTACCTGACCGCGCAAAACGTGAAGGACGGCGCGAATGTGGCGGTTCTTGGCAGTGATATTGCACAGATTCTGTTCGCCGGCACGGGCGCAAGTCCGATTGGCGCGACGATTGACATCAGGCAGATCCCGTTCACGGTCATCGGCGTGTTGTCCACACAGAATTCCACCGGCTTCCAAAATCCCAATGACAACATTGAGATCCCGATCACGACGGCGATGAATGAGTTTTCCGGCTCGTCGTCCGTCGGTTCCATACTGGTCTCCGCGCAATCGCCCGCCGTGATGAACCAGGTCGAACAGGAGATCACGTCCACGCTGCGCTTCTTGCATCACCTGAGCGCAAGTCAGGTGAGCGACTTCCAGATTTTCAATCAGGCGACGACGCTCAGCGTCCTCAGCTCGACCACGCAATTGCTTACAGAGATTTTGACGGGCGTGGCGGCGATTTCGCTCGTTGTCGGGGGCATCGGCATCATGAACATCATGCTCGCGTCCGTGACCGAACGAACCAGGGAGATCGGCATCAGGCGGGCTGTCGGCGCCACGCGGGGCGCCATTTTGCTGCAGTTTCTCATGGAGGCGGTGACGCTCAGCGTGACTGGCGCTCTCATCGGCGGTCTGCTGCTCGGCGTGGGCGGTTCAGAACTCGCGGGGCGTCTCACTCATATGGGCAATCTGGTCACGCTTGCGCCCGTGCTCTACTCGATTGGTTTCTCGCTTGTCGTAGGAGTGGTGTTCGGACTCTATCCTGCGCGCAAGGCGGCCAATCTCAATACGATCGACGCTCTGCGGTATGAATGACACTGAGGGTCCGGATGGAGGGGCTATGGTGAAGCGATTTTCGACAGGTGCGGCAAGCGCCCTGCTGGTTTTTGGGTCCCTGCTTTCTCCTGCCTACGGAGCTGTGGCGGGCAACGCGCTCTACACGGATGTTGCGGCGGGCGCATATGGGGCGAATCAGATTGTCACCCTCTCGGAGGATGGTTACCTGCACGGGTTTTCCAATGGGACATTTCGCCCGAATGACGTCATCACGCGCGGCGAATTTCTCGTCTATTTCATGGCGGTTGCGCAGAATACCACGCATGTCGGTCCGCGTTCGAAGTCCAGAACGTACTTTTCCGATGTTCCGCCTGGCAGTTGGCTCTTTTCCTACATCGGCGCCGCCGTGAGCGCCGGGTGGCTCACTCCCGCGGGCAAACAGGGGGCGAAAACAGGCGGACGCTTCGGGGCCAATGCGGCCGTGACGCGCCAGGGCGCCGCCGCGCTGTTTGTCAGTGCGATGGAGCGCGCCGGACGCCTGCATCTGCCAGCGGGCGTGCTGCCTTTGCAGTATGCGGATAACGCGGGGATCTTCCGCGGCGTGAAGCAGTCTGCGACCGCAGCTCTCAATCGCGCGAGCGCGGCCATCGTGCTGTACAACATGCTGGCGTGGATGGACGGCACACTGCTGCCGAAAGGCGATGTACCCGTCGTGTCCAGCAAGAGCCAGGTCGTAGACGCCACTGCCATTGTTCCTCTGACCGTCTCGCTGCGCACGGCGACGGGACGAATCGCGTCAGTGCCTGCGCATGCGCAGGTGTCGTACGCTGTTCAGGGGACTCCCGCAGGCGCCATCGTGATCGCGCCGACGCATTCGCTGATCATGACCAGCCCGGGCGTTTATCGGGTAGTCGCGACCGTTGACGGAGTCGCGTCCGCCGCGTACAAGATCACGGCAGTCCAACAGCCGGCGGCGATCCAGGTGAGCGCCGCGAGGTCGCTGCTTGTGGCCGACGGGACGCAACAGGACGTGATCACCGCCACGGTGGTCGATGCGGCGGGGCAACGGATGGCGGGGTTCAATGGAACCGCCGCGCTCTTGCCGCTTTCTTACGGGACGTACGTCAATCCGGCGACCGGGGCGCCGATCACGTCCGTGGCTTTTTCCGGAGGCATCGCCCATTTTGCGGTCCAGGCGGGCACGTCAGGCGGTGTGAGCGACATGGTGTCGTTGCAGGACCTCGCACCGAAAGGCGGACTGCCGCTCGGATCCATTAACTACGGGTCCGTGATGGT
>JAJZZT010000082.1 GCA_021797415.1 Bacillota bacterium | reverse complement strand
CGAGAAATTGGCGCTGCCGACAAACACCTCTTTGCCATGATCGATCGAAGCGATCTTCGCATGCAGGTATTCACCTTGATACGGAGAATAATAGTCCACCTGCACTCCGGCCGCGGACAGTTCGCTGGCCGTCCGGCGGTTGTACGGCTCGTGCGGATCGAGCAGGACGCTCACGTGAACGCCTCGCGCACGCGCGGCGTTCAGGGCGTCCACCAACGCCTGGCTCGTGAAAGCGAACGCCTCGATCACCACCGACTGTCTGGCGCCGCCGACCGCCTGGAGCAAGGCGGATTCAATCTGGCCGTCGTAGAGAAGCGGCGGCGCAAACTCCACCGGGGGCGCAGGATCCCCTCCCGCCCTGGCGTAATCCTGTTCAAACAATCCCTCGAAACCGGCGTCTGCATGGGCGAAATAGACGGAAGCATCGTGGTTTTGCCAGCTATAGCTGCCAAAATTCATCCCCCCGAGCAGGGCGTGAATCCCGGTCCCATCCTCCGTCACCAGCGATTTGACGTGCGAAATGCCGCCGGGAATCCGAAGCAGCCGCACCTTGATATGGCGGCTCTGCAAAAACGGCGCCGCGGTGGCGAGCGAGTGCGGTTCCGTCGCGTCCAGCACCACTTCCACGTCGACGCCCCGCAGCGCTGCAGCCGCCAGGGCATCCAGCACATCCCGGTCGCTGAGTTCATACATCGTCAGGTGGCAGAATTGCACGCTCCGGTCAATCATGCGAAGCGCCTCCGCCTTGATTTCGGGACCCCACAAGAGAGTCTTGTCCCCCATCACAACCGACTGCGGCACTTCGGGATCCTGCGCCGCGGCGGTGAGTCCGCATCCCGCCGCAAACAGGGACAGACCGAGCACCCAGAACATCCAGAGAGCCTTCAAGCGCCATCTCATCCTTCCGGAATCAGTGCGCCGTCTTTTAATCGGCGCCTCTTCAATACCGTTAGAGAATGAGCGGCAGACTCCTGTCTCCCGGAATGCGATTGGCTGATCATTTTGTATGGACGGCCCATTCCACGATGGTATTGCCAAAATCCTTCACATCGCGCACAAAAGTCAGACGGTTCGCTTCGACCCCATTGTACATGCGGACGGCGACCAGATCCAACGCAGGAACGACAAGGCAGACGCAGCCCGACATCCCGACGATCTGAAACGCCCCTTTTGGCACGCGCGCGCCAATCTCACTGCGCTCACCCCCACCGGTTTGCAGCCACCAGAAAAAACCGTGGCGCGGCAGGCGTTTCGGGAGTGTGTCCGGAGTCTGGTCTACGGTTGCCAGAGCGAAGGCGGCCTGCTCCACACCATCCCGCCGCCCGGCGCATCCGCCGGCGAGATGCAGCCCCCCAAAGCGGGCAAGCTCCCGGGCGCTGACATAGAGATTACGCCCCGCACCCGCGTCGTCATCCAGCACGAGCGGCAATTCCCGTTTGCGAATGCCGGAATCCGGCACCAGCATCCGGCTCGCCGCCGCTTCCCAACCGCTCTCGCCAAACAAAAGCGGTTCCAGGATCAGGCGCCGCACCAGCGCGCCGACCGTCTCTCCCGTCGCCGCGAGCACGGCTTCGCACAGCAGGCTGACGCCGGTGTTCGTATAGTGCCAGGATTCCCCCGGAGCAAAGCGCCGGAACACGCGTCCCGGAGCTCCGTCCAATCCATGGGTGTGCGTCAGCACGTGGCGAATGGCGGTCCCGGCCAGCAGGTGTGCGGGGACGCTTTCCACGTAATCCGCAAGCCGGTCATCCACTGCGATAAACCCGTGGATGACGGCCCAGGCGACGGCAAACCCAATGTACGTTTTGCGGATGGAGTAGACGTTGAAGCGCGACGCCGGACCAACCGGAAGCGCGGCCGGATTCCCGCGCGGCCTGCCCGCATAGTATTCACCCGCGAGTCGGCCGCCGCGCAGCACATACAATCCGCACGCCGTGGCGCCGTGCCTGGCGCGCGCCCGCAAAACTCCCTCCCACACCGCGTCGAGACTCCGCACCTGTGCGGTGCGGTGAAAGAAGGCGCGCACGGCGTCCCCTCCTTCCGGCCCTTTGGCTGATCGCATACCTCGGAAGAGACAGGCGAATGAACCTCCCTCCGTCGGCGCTTTGCGCGGTCAGTTCGTTCAAATCCCCTGATTGCGCTTCTGGTCGTCATTCAAGGTCTTGCGGAGGTAGCGTACAACCTCCTCCCGCATGTCCTGCCGCGTCAACGCCAGTCCCACGATCGCCTTGATATAGCCGACCTTGTCCCCGATGTCAAAACGCATGCCCTCCAGCCGGCAGGCGTGCAGCCCGTCCGCAAGCATCTGGCTGCGCAATGCATCCGTCAACTGAATCTCCCCCTGCTTGCCGGGCGGCGTCCCCTCAATACGGCGAAAAATATCCGGCCTGACCACATAGCGGCCGACGATGGCCAAATTGGACGGCGCCTCATGGACGGCGGGTTTCTCCACGAGATCCGACACCTCGTATCGCACGCCATTCTCGCTCAGGCCGGCAATGATTCCGTAACTCGACACATTTTCCCGCTGCACCTCCTGCACGCCGACCACGGACGTGCCGCACTGTCCATACACCTCCAACAACTGGGACAGACCGGGCGGTTCACCGAGGATGATGTCGTCACCGAGCAGGATCGCGAACGGTTCGTTGCCAATGAATGACTTCGCCATGTACACGGCATGGCCGAGTCCGCGCTGTTCGGGCTGCCGGATGTAATGGATGTTGGCCAACTCCGAGATGCGCCGCACCTCCTTTAGCGCGGCCCGTTTGCCCTTCTCCTCAAGATGGGCTTCGAGTTCAAATGAGCGGTCGAAATGGTCCTCGATTGCGCGTTTGAACTTGCCCGTAACGATCAGGATATCCTCAACGCCGGCGGCAACCGCCTCTTCCACGATATACTGGATCGCCGGTTTGTCCACCAGTGGCAGCATCTCCTTGGGCTGCGCCTTGGTGGCCGGCAAAAAACGCGTTCCCAGTCCCGCGGCCGGTATCACGGCCTTGCGAATCAGAGGCATAATTGCATATCATTCCTTCCACACGCGGGTGATATTGACCCGCATCTTGTCCACATAGGCCCTCTCCAGATCAATGTCCGTATAGTTCGCCAGTTTGACGATGTAAGCGAGACAATCGGCGAGTTCTTCCTGCAAACGGTTGCGGGCGGCGGATCTGTCCACAACCTTTTCCGGATCGGGACCCCATGTGGCGAGACGTCTCACTTCCTTGGCGACTTCACCCACCTCTTCGACTAGCAGCATCACGTTTGTCGGCAGATCCCCGGTGAACCCTTTTTCCTTGTCCAGCCACCGGTGAAACTGTTGACAGTCGCGCAGCGAAGGTTGATCGCCCAGCATCATCGCACTCACGCCTCCAGACATTCATCCTGCCATAATGGTATCATATAGTGAATATGGTTGTATATACATCATCCGCGAGATAGGCTGCGCAGGATAAACGCCACATTGGCGGGACGTTCCGCCAGGCGCCGCATGAAATAACCATACCAGTCCGTCCCGTACGGAACGTACAGACGCATCCGATAACCCGCGCGCGCGAGATCCTGCTGCAAAGCGGGGCGAATGCCATACAACATCTGAAACTCGTACTGATCGGGCGCAATCTCCTGACGATGCACAAAGCTGCGCGCCCAATTGATGAGATTTTCATCGTGCGTGGCGATGGCCGTGTAGTTGCGCGCGCGCAGACTGATCTCCACAAGCCGGCGGAATTGCGCGTCGACATCGCTCTTTTCCGGATACGCCGCCTCCCGCGACTCCTTGTACGCTCCCTTCACGATCCGCAGAGGGATCCCCCGCTGCGCCAACTCGGTCACATCTTCGGCGCTTCTGTACAAGTACGCCTGGATTACGCCGCCCACGTTGGGGTAATCGACCGACAGACTGCGCAAGAGATCGATCGTCGGCTGACAATGCGAAAAATCCTCCATATCGATGTGGATGACATTGCCATGCATGCGCGCGCGATCGAGAATGCTGCGCATGTTCGTTTCACACAGGTCCCGCGCGATATCGAGGCCGAGTTGCGTCAGCTTGACGGACAAAGTGGTCCGGAGGTCGGCTGCGGCAATGGCGTCCAGCGCCGCAAGACAGTGATCCCTGGCGGCCGCGGCCTCGTCCGTGTCGCGCACGAATTCCCCCAGGTGGTCCAGCGTCGACAGCAGGCCGCTTTGTTCCAGCTGCCGAACCTTGGCAATCGCCTCGTCAACCGTCTCTCCCGCAACGAAGCGGTCCGCGCCAAAACGCAGCCCGTACTGCTTCATCCACCCGTTGGCCGTTTCGTTTTTCGCCAACCCCAGCAATAGCGCGCGAAGCGCCTCCTCCATCGCGCACACCCCCTTAGGAACATGGTATCAGAGCGCATTCCCCCTGTGAACGGAAGGCAGCAGGTGATCGTAGTCGATTGAGCGATCGGCAGTCCACGTCTCCGGATCAAGCGGATCAAACGCCTCCAGAAATGTGATGACCGCCTTTGTCACAGGCGTCGGCGTCGACGCGCCGGCTGTGACCGCCACGGTTTTCGCCCCCTTCAGCCAAGCGGGATCGATTTCCGAGACGTCGGCCACCCGAAACGCCGGCACCCCAGCCACATCCTGCGCCACCTGCGCCAGGCGCGCTGAATTGTTGCTTCTCGGATCGCCCACCACAATGCACACATCCGCGTCCCGCGCCTGCCTTGCCACGGCATTCTGGCGGACCTGCGTCGCATCGCAGATCTCGTTGTGCACCTCGGCTTCGGGAAAGCGTTCCGTCACGGCCTGGACAAGCTCGCGCGTATCCCACTGACTCATGGTGGTCTGGTTCGTCACGATCAATCGCCGCCCGTCGGAACCCGGCCGCAATCCGAGATCGGACGGCAGGGACGCCGCATCCTCCAGCCGCTCGACGAGATGGACGGCGTCCGGCGCGACTCCGATCGCCCCCTCCGGTTCTGGGTGCCCGCGCTTGCCGATGTACACGACGCCGTATCCCGCAGCCACCTTGGCGCGAATCAGCTCATGCGTGCGCGTGACGTCCGGGCAGGTCGCGTCAAGCACGGTCAATCCTTTTTCTATCGCCCGGTCGCGAACGGAAGGCGAGATTCCGTGCGCCGTAAAAATCACCGTGCCGCGCTCGACCGTTTCCAGCAAAGAAGCGCGATCCGTCCCGTCGAGCGTGACAATCCCCTGGCGCGCGAAGGCGTCCACCACGTATTGATTATGAACGATCATGCCCAAAATATAAATCGGCCGCGGCAATTCCGGTTGCGCGGCCGCCCGCGCGGCGATTACCATGGCGTCAACCACGCCGTAACAGTAGCCGCGGGGGGCAATCCTGATCACTTTCACTCCCGATCGCCCCTTTCATTACAATTCGACAATAATGGTCGCACCCTCGCCGGGTTTGCTCTCCGCCCATGCGGTTCCGCCGTGCGCCTGCGCAATGGCGGCGACGATCGACAGGCCGAGTCCCGATCCCCCGGGATCCCGGTCCCTGGCGCCGGACGCCCGGTAGAAACGGTCGAAGATGCGTCCCAACTGACTCTCCTCAATCCCGACTCCGTTATCCCTGACGGACAGCCGGGCCTTCCCGTCGCCCGCCTGAGCCACGTGCACCCAGATGCGTCCGTGCCCCGGCGGCGTGTACTGAATCGCGTTCATGACAAGATTATAGATAATCTGTCCGACCATGGAACGGTCGCACTCGACCGTGACATCCGCAAGGCGGTACACGATGGAGCGCCCGCGAGAGAGCACGGACAACTGAGGCTGCAGATCGCGGACGATATCCGCGAGATTCACCCGTTCCCGGTTCGGCTGCAGGCCTTCGTCCAGCCGCGCCAGTTGCAGCAGGTCGCGCACAAGGGCATGGAGGCGGCCCGTCTCCTGTTGAATCGTCTCCATGCCTTTGCGGATGCTTTCCAGTTTGTCCGTGTCGAGCAGGGCGCGGCGCAGCGCGGGTACAGAGAGGTCCTCCCCGTCGGCGAGCGACCGCTGGATGAGCGCCGCCTCCTCCTCGTACAGGCCGATGCGCCGCAGAAGGACATCCGTAAATCCGCTGACGGCCGTGAGCGGCGTCCGCAGTTCATGGGAGGCCGCGGAAACAAACTCCTTCATCTTTTTGGCAGCCTGCGATTCTTTTTGCATAGCGGCCGCCAGTTGGTCCAGCGCGTCGTTGATCACACTGGCCAACTGCACGGTTTCCGATGATCCGATCAGTGGCAGCCGTTCCTGAAACGCCCCCGCGCGGATCCTTTCCGCCGTGCGGGCCAACAGGCGCAGCGGTTTGAGCGGCGCGCTGACCACGGGCAGAAGCAGGGCTGAAGCAAGCAACAGGATCAATACGCTGACGGCAAAAAACTGCACCGCCTGGTCGCGAAGAATCGGGTAGATCATCCGCTCTTCATATCCGAGTTCCACATACCCCACAGGATGCGCGGAAGGACCGATGCGTGCGAAAAGCAGGATCTGTCCCTGGGACTCCATCGTGTACGCGTGCAGGCCGTTCATCAAGCCGGTCGGCAGGTTCGCGGCGGTCTGTTTCCGGCCCGTGAGTCTTGCGATCCGCGCCGTCAACGACACCAGATCCACGGGATCGTAACGCGACACGGCATGGCTGATCAGTCTCATTTGATTGTCGTACAACCGGACATTGATGCCGCGCGCGCTCAACTGGCTCATCAGTTGCGGTGTGTCCGCGCGAAAGCCCTGCGGTGTCAGTTTCCCAAGCACCGAAGGGTGTTCAAGCGCGTCTTTCAGCGCGATGACAAGGCTGTTTTCCCCCGCAATCAACAGGGCCCTGTGCAATGATTGGTACTGCACAGCGCCCACCAGGCCGAGCAGCACGACAATGACCACGGCATACCGCAGATACAGCGCGCGAAAAACAGAACCCCCGCTCCGGCCGGCCAGCGGTTCACTGGATGTCGACACGGTACCCGACTCCCCTGACCGTGCGGATCAGTTGCCGCTTTGAGTCGTTCAGCTTATGCCTCAGATACCGGATGTACACCTCAAGAATATTGTCTTCCCCGTTGAATCCTTCTCCCCATACACTCGCCATGATCTGTTCACGGGTGATGGCGACTCCGGGCGTTTCCAGCAAGGTTTCGAGCAGCGCGTATTCCGTGCGCGACAGCGGCAGCGCCTTGCCTTCATAACGCACCAGTTTCTGCGTCTTGTCAATCTCAAACTTGCCCACGCGCGACACCGCGATCAATTCGGGAAACTGGTTGCGAAAGCGGGCTTCGATGCGCGCACGCAATTCGGCGAACGAAAACGGCTTGACGACATAGTCGTCCGCACCGCTTGTCAGGCCCTTGACGCGGTCGTCCACGTCATCGCGCGCGGTCAGCATGATGATCGCCACGCGGGCGCGTTCTCTCATGCGCTGGCAGACGTCGAAACCGTCCATCCCGGGCAGCATGATGTCCAGCAGCACCACGTGAGGGCGAAATTCTTCCAGTCTGTAGAGCGCTTCTTCCCCATCGCGCGCCGTCGCCACATCGTATCCTTCATCGCGCAGTCCGAACAGCAGAAAGTCGCGAATGCTCTGTTCGTCATCGACGACCAGGATGCGTCCCGCCCGGGAGATGATCGCATCCCCCGAACGCGCGGAACGCTCATCCGCGTTCTTTGGCGTATCTCTCTCAGGCACAATCATGCGCGTGTCGTTCATGACGCAAAATAGCCTCCCCATTTTGAAAGTGAAAGAATTATTCTCTTTTCGGGCACGCCCATCTCGGGGCCGGATCCGTCCGTGCAACGGATGGTCCGGAATGCACAAAGTCTGTATAATAGAGGTTGTTCAAAAAGGGGACAGAACTCCCCGGCGCATTGCCGCGTCATCGCCAGAAATGCTCCCTCACGTACCCAAAAACGTACGCTTGGTCCGCATTTATGGCTGCTTCCAAGGGGACATGGGATAAAGTCCACTGCACATTCGGTTTATCCCATGTCCCATTGCACTGCCGTGGGTCTTTCCTGCCCTCTTTTTGAACAGGCTCTTTAAGTG
>JAJZZT010000392.1 GCA_021797415.1 Bacillota bacterium | reverse complement strand
ATTTCGTGTCCGATTAGAGCCTCGGACACGAAATGTGGAACCATTGCGCCTGCAAAGAGGACTTTATCCCATGTCCCCTAGGTCCGCATTTCTGGCTGCTTCCAAGGGGACATGGGATAACATCCACTGCACACTCGGTTTATCCCATGTCCCTTTGCACTGCGTGGGTCTTACCTGCCCACTTTTTGAACAGGCTCTACAAGGGATAATCAAAAAATTTTTTCGTTAGCGTATTCGATATTTGAAGGGCCTGCGTCCGTGTTTGAGCCGGAGCCGATATCATCAAACCGTTTGTCGAATTCCATCCCCAGCCATTGTGCGGATAGACGGTGATGGTGAACGTGTTGAATCCTTGATTAGTAAAGATCGTGCCATAGGTGTAATAGTAATAAGTGAAAGGATTTCGATTAAGGTAAGAGATTGATCCAAGTCCGGAGGAGAATCCGATGTCCAGATGTCTTCCGTTGTCTTTATTCTGGACTGTCGCCCCTGCAATCGACAGCGTTCCGGAAAAGGTTTTTACCCCCCAAAGAGATGTGTGCAGTGTTCCACTCAGTCGCAAAACCACAGGTTTTACACCATATCTCTTTGATCCGAGTTGATATTCAACACCTCTGAGCGATAAAGAAACGTTCCGCGGAAAAATACGAAAAACGCCCCACCCGACTCCCATTAGTACGGCTATTGCAATTGTGATCATTCCTGTTCGTTTCATGGTCGCCTCCATTCGAAAAGAACAATCTCTGCGGCGATTTTCGGGAGTGAAACGGTTCCGGAAATGGGCATTGTCGGAGTACGAGGGATGTGTTACGATCATACTGTAAAAGCGGAGGGGCGTTGGCTGGGAAAAGAACCAGCCCTTCCGCCGGGAAACCTAGGAACGGTCTTTACGGTTGCCGCCGTGGCCGTTTCTTCGCGTTTTCTCCCTATTGTCACGGTCTGCCCCGCGCTTCTCTGCGGTGGCGGCGTACTGCATCATCGCCGCTGCAAGCAGCACCAACGCGGTTTGCAGACCGATCAACAGTTCGACAAAACGCACTCCCCTCACCTCCTTCCGTCAAAGACGTAGGAGGAAAGGCAGAAGTGTTGCAACACCCTTCCGAGGATCATTCTACCAAACTCGCAGAGCGATTGCGCGATTAGACCACCTTTTGGAATAAAGGAGTGATAATCCTCCGTGTATTTGAAGGAGCTTATCCTGCCTGCATTACTAATGATGACTCCAGGCGTCCTCGTCGGTAGCGGGAATTTATCTGCAACGTCTCGTCATCAGACTTCTCATTCGGACGTGACAATTCATGAAACTGCAAGTTTACCAAATGACCGGATCGTGATAGCTCTACAAGCTGTATCGCCCACCAAAGTTTTTGTTGCCATTGAGTCAAATCCCGCCCTGGGCGGGAACGGATCTGCCACGATCTACCGCACCAGCGACGGGGGGCAGAATTGGACGCGGGTTACCAAAGTTTCAGTTGGCAAGCAGCAGGGGCTATTTTGGTTCCGTTTTTTCAATCTTAATGACGGCTATCTTCTGGTGAACGGCCGCTCGTTATGGCGGACGACCAACGGGGGTAAGTCGTGGGGGAAAACTCGATTGCCTTCGGTCACAGCAAGAGAGGATATCAGCTTTCCAACGTTTGCACAGGGATGGATCCTCCAACAGGGTGCGGCCGCATCAGGAATACAGTCCGTCCATATTCTGCATACAAGCGATGGCGGTAGAGAATGGAGCCGAATCGCCTCTACATCGCATGATTCTTCTAGTGGCCTCCCACTTGCCGGATTAAAGTTCGGCATCTCATTCCTGAATGTTGATCGGGGATGGATGAATGGCGGGTGGAATACGTTAGGCGCCACATGGCTCTATGGTAGTCTTGACGGGGGGAGGCGGTGGAGTAGCATCGGGATTCCTCTGGCGCCAGCTCTGAAGTCATCCGAGTTGCAGATTCATATCCCGAGAATATCTTCATCCGGATTCGGACTGTTGCCACTTGGAGCGGGGAAAACCCAGACGGTGTGGTATGTGTCAAACGACGCGGGAAGAACATGGGTGCCAAGTATCCATACCTCTTCTCGGATGATCTCGTGGTCTGTGGCGGGCAATTCAGGATGGATCTCCACGTCGGATGAACTCATCATCTCCCATAACCGCGGTATCTCATGGAGACACAACGGAATCATCCATACCCACGGGACACTGCGGGATTTGCAGTTTATCACTCCAGAGAGCGGCTGGGCAATACTGAGCTATAATATCATCTCTAACACTGTAGTCCGATCCGTAGATGGTGGATTAAAATGGAGTGTTATGCGTTTGCCGTGAGCGCTTTGTATTGATGGGAAAGTGGCCGACTGTTGATTTTCATCGTAGACTGTGTCCAACCAGGGACATGGTGGATTGGACGGGACGATCAGATCGACCGCTCCACCCCTTTTTGAACAACCTCTCAAACAAATCCGGCACACAAGCAAACGGCGTGGTACGCCGTGGGTAGTGGCGACCCGTGTAGATGATCCCAAGGGATCGAGCCTGCCCGTTGATCTCGCGGTGATCATCGACCTAACAAAAAAGGCCGCGAAAAGCGGCCTGCCTCTCGTGATCGTCCGCTCTTATCCCCACGCGATGTAGTCCCGCAAAAGCAACTCCCGCTTGTGGAGAAGTCCGCGAATTCGCTCCGCCACATCATCGTCAGGGGCCAGCAGGACCGTGAAAACTTCCAAATCCACTGCGCGCAGCCGGTCCAGCAGCGCCAAGTGTTCCCCCTTTTGCCGCCACACAATATCCTTCGTCGGAATCGGTTGGCTTTGCAGACTCACCCGGAGATCCTCAAGGTCACGGATAAAGCGCTCCCGCTCCGCAATCCTTTCCAGTGGTTCTCTGGGCGGGAAGGGGTTTTCCCGCGTCGGTTCCGGGAGTTGTTTCCGGAGATCGCTCAGTGTGCCCCGCAGTTGCTGCAAACAGGAAGACAGCGCCTCATCCGCCAAATTTCGCAGCCGGATGCTCTGTGCCCGGATCTGATTCTCCAAGTCATGAGCGTTATACCCCCACCCTGTCATCGCATTCTGTAGCAGAGCGGTCATAGAATGACTCGGCGCGAGGTCGACACCCTGTCGATTGGACATCACAGCTTCACAGACTCCTTCGGTGCAACCGCCGGTCTGCTTGCCTCGTTCACCGCCCATTGGGCACCCATATGAAACGGTTCGCCCACCGCCATGTTGGGCGCTGAAATCACGCCCCGCTCCGCCATCAACATCGCCACGTAGTAGCGTACCGCGTCGATTTCGCTGAGTCCGAAGGCACGCAGGGAAATCAGTTCCTTCATTCGCTGATCCTTGGGAAAAACGAGCACCTTGACATCATTGAGCGTAATTCCATATACACCCAAAAACTCCTGCAGATGATCCTTCACCAGTTCCAAAATCTCCGGCATCCGCTCATTGACCTGCTCAAGCTGAGTCAATTGCACAATCTTGTTGATCGATTGCTCAATGACCGGCGCCGCGTAAGCGTCCACCTCCTGGGTGCTCAGCGTATGCCCGGCAAGAGGCATGTGCTGAACGAGTTTGAGTGCGTCGTCTTTGCTGTCGACGTGGATATAACAATTCACCTCGTACGCCATTTCCGCCATTTCCCGCGAAAACGCGATCCCTTTGGCGTTGAGGATCAATTTTGCCCGGCTGATAAACACAACCTCGTACTGAAAAGGGGACTGCCCTCCAAAGAAGGCTTGCTGAATGGATCCCAATACCGGACGGTCCGGCGTTGTGACCGTGTATTGCCCTGTCTCGTACACATTCAAAATCGCGCCCCGAGATTTCAGTACGGCAAAGTGGTTGCTTTCAACCGTCAGCAGCGATCCGTTCAAAATATTCGCATCCGGGTAGCGCCACGCCACGACGCTCGGTCCCATCTTCTCCTCGCCGTCGTTGCTGAGGGTCGAAATCACTTGCCGAATTCCAGCCACAAAAATCCCCTCCCAATTTTGGACAGATTGTGAGTCGCAAAATATCCGGCAATTCCCCGCGCAATTCCTCATTCCCATCTTACCGCTCGCTCATACAGCCCGTCGATCATTTTTCGGTCAACTTTCCGAGCAACAAACTGCACCAGTCGCCGCGGCGCCTTTTGCGGGCGAAATGGTTTCGATAAGGGGCATTGTCGGAGTATGCCGGATGTGTTACGATCATACTGTAAACAGCGGAAGGGCGTAGGCTGGGAAACCAGCCCTTCCGCCGGGGATGTTAGGAACGGCGATTTCGGGTGGCAGCCCGGCCGTTCCTTCGCGTTTTCTCCCCAGTGTCCCGGTCTGCCCTGCGCTTCTCTGCCGTAGCGGCGTATTGCATCATCGCCGCCGCAAACAAAACCAGCGCAGTCAACAGACCGATCAACAGTTCGATCACACGCACTCCCCTCACCTCCTTTCAGCCAACGCCGTCCGGAGGAAAGGCGGAAGTCACCCTTCCAAGGATCATTCTACCAAACTCGCAGAGCGACTGCGCGATCAAACCATTTTTGGATCCGGCTGCGTAGACTGTGGTCCTTCGCAAAGCCCGACACAGCAGAAAAGGGGACATGTGATAAAGTCCCCTGTGCATGCGCCGCGATCATACATTATAGAGGTTGTTCAAAAAGGGGGCAGAACTCTTTGGCGCATGGCTGCGTCATCGACAGAAATGCTCCCTCACGTACCCCAAAACGTACGCTCGGTCCGCATTTCTGTCTGCTTTCTTGCCCTGCGCAAATCTTACCTGCCCCCTTTTTGAACAGGTTAATATAGTGTTTGAGACTTTAACCGAACACTATATGTGCTGCTGTACGTCTGGCGGAATTTGGATTATCACATGTCCCCCCAACAACAAGTTCTGAACATAGTAAGCGCGTCATCATAGTTCTCATCACTTGCGTCAGATTCGAAAAATTTATCGTACACCGAGTACATTGTCGGCCAGTCTGACTTAATTCCATGAAACCCAATGGTCGACGCCCTGAAAATGCAATTCTGCCGCCGGCCGCTGGGCGGACGCCCGCACGAGGCGGGACCGCGAGACATACGCCGTATAGTGGATCCATTTGACCATCCGGAGGATATGGCCACTATGCGCGATGTCCGCCGGATACCGGGAGGAATCACCATGGCGGAACCTCGCTTGCCGCAGCGCACAGTGTCGAGGATGGCCCAGCCGTCCGCTTCGTCTGCGGATGTAGAGTCGTTGTTTAGAAAGTTGATTGCGGACTTTCAAGCCCTGTTGGACCCGCGCCGCATGGACGCGCTCATGCAGCGCCTCGCCAGCCGGGTGCAGGTCGCGGAGACGGAGCATGCTTACCGCATCACCGTGCTGCACGATCACGTCGCCCATCCGGAGGATATTGCCGCAGAATTTTCCGGCTCAACCGTGCGGCTCAGGAGAACCGCGCAGAGCCAGACGAGAACCGAACGCGACTCCGTGGCCGCCTTTTCTTACTACGCCGAGGTATTTGACCACTCGGTCAGTCTTGAAAAGCCTGTCCGGTGGCGCGACCGCACCATCAGCGCGCACCCTGGCGCATGGGAACTCACCATCCCGAAGGTGTGAACTCCCGGATGTCCGGCAGTGAGACCGGATGTCCGGCAACGAAACTGGGGCGGCTCGATCCCCCGCGCATGGACGGACAACAGGGCGTCCGATATACTGAAATTGGTGAACTTGGCCCTGTTGTGCAGCAGCATGGCCGTCCATCAGCTTTCAGACCCCCGCTTCATCCGGGAAGATCCAGGGGAGCGTGTCCGCGTGGCTGCAAGAATTGCGCTCATCGCACTGTCCGCCGGCGTCGCGGTCATCAGTTCCATGATCGCCTTCGATCTGATGCTGCGCGCCGGGCGGCCTGATTCGAGCGGACGGCGGCTCACATGGCTCCGTCTCGCGGCACTCGTGTTTGGTTCCGGGATGTGGACGGTCCATTTCACCATCCTGTTGGCCGTTACCGCGGGCCACTACGTATACTACCGCGCCGTCGACACGCTGCTCCCCCTGTTCGTCGCCATCGCATGCTCGCGCGGCGCGTTCGCCGTCCTGAAGTGGACAGGCCGGCGCATGCGCCTCGTTGCCCCCGCCCTGCTGCTCTCCACCGGCGCCTGGTTGATGCAGTACATCGGCATGGATGCGATGGTGGTACGGAGCATGGAGTATTCACCGGCAGGCGAAGCGCTGCTCTACACAATCCCGCTCCTTGGCGCCTATACCTCGCTGCGCCTGTTCGCTCACTGCGTCAATCGCTCCTGCGCGCCATACTGGTTCTGGCGGATACTGACTGCCCTTCCCGTCGGCCTGGCTCTCGTCATCATGGAAGTCGCAGCCTTCGGCGCGGTTTCCATTCACTACTTCGGCGCACAAAGCGCCGTGAGCGTCACCAGCGCCTATCTGACAAACGATACCTGGCTCGCATCGGCGCTGCTTGGCGGCGCCTACACGGCCGCCGGCATCTTCCTCAGTGCGGTGCTGCACGACAAACGGGTGACAGAGCGGGCGCACAGGCTTACCGAACTTCATCGCGACGCGCTGTTCGCATCCAATCCGGACTCCATCGCCATCCACGATGAATTCGGTCTCATCCTCAGTGTCAATCAGTCCGCAACCACCCTGCTCGGCTATGAGGCACCAGAACTTGTCCGCAAGAGACTATCCGATTTTCTGCTGCCGGACGATGCGGTTCGCGCGGAACGCATGTTCAGCAACCTGCTGCACACGGCGCACAGCATCGAATACGACGCGCAGTGCCGGCGCCGAGACGGCCGGTTGATGGTGCTGCACATCAAGCACATTCCGATCGTGCACGACGGGCATGTGGCCGGGGCGTTTTCCGTTTGCAGCGACATCACCCGCAGGCGCCGGATAGAACGGGAACTGACCGCAACGCGACAACACTTCCAGATTCTTGAGAACAATATATCCGACCTCATATCGATCATCGATGTTAACGGAATCGTCCGCTATGCGTCACCCTCCCACGAGAATCTGCTGGGCCTTTCGCCCAAGCAGTTCGTGCAGTCGACGATCACGTCGTCCATTCACCCGGACGATGCGCCCACTGTCGAGGATGCCCTGTACCGCATGTGCCAGGACACCGCCCCGCTCTCGATCAACATCCACTTTCGCAATAACGAAGGCGGCTGGCTCCCGCTGGAGGCACGCTGGGTTCCCGTTCAGGACGCCGCCGGAAACGTCACCGGGTTCGTCATGGTCGCGCGCGATCTGACGGACCGCAAAAAAGCCGAGGAAATACTGCTGCAAACGGAGAAATTGTCAGTCGTCGGCCAACTGGCCGCGGGCCTTGCGCACGAAGTGCGCAATCCCTTGACATCGATCAAAGGATTTCTCCAGTTGCTCTTCGAGCAAAACAAGGAAAAGCCACGCTACTTTGAGATCGTATTCACCGAACTCCAGAGAATCGAGGACATCATGAGTGAATTTCTCGTGATGGCCAAGCCGCACCTGGAAGCCTTTCAGTCGCAGGATATCTGCGGCATCGTGAAGGAGACGGCCGCCCTCATGACGGCGGAAGCGCATTTGCGCAATGTGGATCTGAAACTCTCCACGCCCGATCTTCTGCCGAACATCTGGTGCGATACCGGGAAAATCAAACAGGTGTTGATCAACCTCATCAAAAACGCGATGGACGCCATGCCCCATGGAGGGACGCTGCGACTGGAGGCGGAGAGGCTGCGCGACGACCGCATCGCCATTCGTGTGGCGGACACGGGCGTGGGCATTCCCGAGGACAAATTGGCCAAGCTGGGTACGCCGTTTTTTACCACAAAACAGACGGGAACCGGACTTGGGCTCACCGTCAGCCAAAAAATCATCCAGGATCACGGCGGCGAGCTGACCGTCCAAAGCGAGGTAGGCGTCGGTACGCTGGCCACGGTGATCCTTCCCTCAGAACGATGCGCGGAGGAGCGCCGCGCTGCAACACACGAGCGGCAAATCTAACCGGCGCCTGCAGCGTGGGTTATCCCACATCCCCTTGGGGCCGCCACTCGC
>JAJZZT010000554.1 GCA_021797415.1 Bacillota bacterium | reverse complement strand
CGGCGGGCACGCTGCGGATGCGCACATTGTCGACCAGGTCCTGCACGCCCATGTACCGTCCCACCGTCCAGGCGGTCATGCCCTGGCTCTCGTCTTCGCGGATCAAGCGAAAGACCCCGGCGCTGACCGATGAAACGAGTTCCTCGCCCGTCCCCTTGTCCACCATCGACGCGAGGGCGCCCGCGCGGGGATCGAACTCCACCCGGAGCCATTCATTCTCCAGGATGAACGCGTGCGCCCGTTCCACCCTGGGATCGCGGGGGAAGGACAGGGGCAGATCGCCGTCCTGCGACTCGGTGAGGACATAGGTGCTGTACCCGCAGGACGGGACGCTGGCCTGGATCAACACCCGCAGGTACTGGTGGCCCCAGTAGGGGTGGGTCCCCTGTTCCAGCACCTGATGGGCCGCCATCCGGCCCTGCGCGTCCTGGACCTGCATGCGCCGGACATCGCCCGGCCAGTCCCACACCACCAGTTCCACCGCCTCCCGGCGGGCGGCGGGCGCCGCGTTGAACAGGTGGAAGATGCGGGTTTTCCCCCGGCCCCGGTCCGTCTGGGGGATCTTGAAGGCCTGGATGCCATAGCCCACGCCCGCCCCCTCGGACGTCGTCCCCTGCTCCTCTTGCACATTGGCCGCGCCCCGGCCATTCGCTGCCCCGGCTCCAGAGACATCCACAGCCTCTTTGGCATCCATTTCTCCTGCAGCGCCCAATGTCTTTCCAGCATCCACGGCCTCTTGCACACCCGCTGCGTCTCCCGCATTCCCGGCCCCTTCGCTCACGGCCCCTTCCGTGTCCGCCCCCTCCTCAGCACCCACGGCCCCGGAGAGCCACGCCGAGGTGTCGATCGCCCCCGCAATCTGCCGCATTGCCGTCGCCTTGGCCGTGTTGGCCGCCGCGAACGTCTGCTGGAACAGCCCCATGGCGTGCTCTCTCGTGTCCACCACGCCCGAGCCCGGGAGGATGTCGTGAAACTGGTTGAACAGCACATTGCGCCACGCCGCCTCAAACGTCCGGCCATGCGCTTCGCCCCCGGCCCCAAGGACCGCCGCCGCGTCGAACAGTTCCGCCTCATGCAATACGGCCTCCGATACGCGGTTCGCCTTCTTGATCCGCGTCTGCGTCGTGTAGCAGCCCGTGAACACGAAGTTCAGTTCGCCGTTTACTTCCGGCAGCCGCTCGGCGACCTTTTCCACTTCGGCGAAATACTCATGGAACGTCCCGAAGCGGATCGCCGGGAACACCGGCCACGCGCTCATGTCCATGATCCGCTCGATGTCGCGCCGCGTCGGTCCCCCGCCATGATCGCCCACGCCGTAGACCTTGAGCATCGTGTCCATCTGGTGCTGCACGCAAAACTCCGGCACGTACAGCGCCATGTCCGGCTCAATCGCCGCGTTGTACCAGATCGGTTCCCGGTAGACGAGCACGGACGCGCCTGACGGCGCTTTCCACCGGTACAGATGATGGCCGTCGTAGCCCCGGCAGTGGTAGTAGTACTTCACGCCGCCTCCCGCCAGGATCTCCGGCACATTCTGGCTGTGTCCGAAGGTGTCCGGTTCAAAGTCGATATTCAGCGAGGCGGGATCCAGTCCCAACAGTTCCGACAGGTAGCGTTTCGTATACAGAATGTGCCGCGACAGGCTCTCCCCGTTTGGCATGTTCTTGTCCGGTTCCACCCAGGTCGAGGCGGTGACTTCCCAGCGCCCCTCCCGCACGCGCGTCCGGATCTCCGGCAGCATCTGCGGCGCGTACTCCTCCACAATCCGATAGGTGGACGCCTGCGACTGGGAGAAGGTGAAAGCCGGGTATTCTCTCAGGAGGTCGAGCATCGTCCGGAAGGTGTCCAGCGTCACGCCCACCGTCTCGTCCCAGCGCCACATCCAGTTCATGTCGATATGGGCGTGCGCGGCGCAGATCATCGTAAAGCGCTTGGCATCCTCCGAGAGACCCCGGATCTTCTCCTCCGCCTCCTGCGCCGCACTGCGCGTGATCGCGCCATCCTGCGCTTGCGCGCGCAGCAGAAAATCGATCGCCGCGTGCAGCAGCTCGTCGTACCGCCCCTCGCGCAGCCGCGACAGGCGCGCCGCGTAGGCAATCTGATGATAGATCCGCTCGCCCCAGTACCCGAGCGTTCCGTTTTCCCGCATCTGTCCCAACCTGGCATCCAATGAAGCCATGACAATCACTCCCTCGATGTTTATAATGCGGGAAGCTCGAATTGATCTCCCGTCTGGTGAATCCACTCATTCAACCGATTGTTCAGCCTGCGCCGGATCTCCGCATAGAGCGGGTTGTGGGCGCAATTCACAAGTTCGTACGGGTCTTCGTTCAGGTTGAACAGCAGCCACGGCACCCCCTCGAAAGCGACGTACTTCCAGCCGTCGCGGGTGACAACCCCTCGCCACGGCCGGTCCATAGTGTGATGGTAACCCACGGGAATCACGTACTGCAGATAGGCGGAATCAGGCTCTTCCCCCTTTTTGCGCGACGCCAGTCTCAGGTGTGAATAGTCTGTTCCCTCCATCCATGACGGCTTCTCGATACCGCACAGTCCCAGAGTGGTCGGGGCCACATCCACGTGGTTCAACGGCACGTCGGTCTGGCCTCTCCTGCGCCCGTTATAGATCGACTGTTCTCCACTCACAATAAACGGAACCCGGATGGACTCTTCAAACGGCTTCGTCTTTTCAAATTGTCCGTGCGATCCGTGCATGTCCCCGTGGTCGCTGAAAAAGACGATGTGCGTATGGTCGAAAAGCCCTTCTTCGCGCAATACATCGATCACCCGGCCGACATTGAAATCCAGATTCTCAATCATCGCGTAGTACCCGGCAAGATTCCGTCTCGCCTCATCAACGATCCTCGGAATGTCGGGCACATTGGGCCGCAGACGGATCTCACCGGGGGTATATCCACCACGTACATCGCTTGGCGCCAGGTAGGGATTGTGGGGCGGCTGGACGGACAACACGGCGAAAAACGGTTGATCTCCGGCGCGCGGATTTCCCGCTCCCCGCTCCCGGATATACGCAATCAGCAGGTTGGTCAGTTCATCGGTCTCGTACCCCGGCAGTCTGCGGTGGAACGCTTCGTCGCCCTCTCCGCCATGCACCCAGCAATCCCACTGACTGTTGTTGTTTTCGTATCCGATCCACTCTTGGAAGCCGCCGCGGCGTTCCGGGGGGATGATGTGCATGGCCGCCCTGCCGTTTCGTTCGCGGAACCCGTCAAGATGCCATTTGCCAAAATAGGCCGTACGGTAACCCGCATCGCGAAAGGCATGCGCAATGGTCGGTTGGTCCGGAGGAAGACGATGCTCGTGTCCGGGCACCACCTTGTGCGGGTACCGGCCGGTCAAGAGCGACCCCCGGTACGGACAGCACAGCGGAAAGCCGGAAACCGCCTGGCGGAAATTCATTCCTGATGCAGCCAGATTGTCGATATTGGGTGTGACGGCGTTCGGATCCTGGTTGTAACCCGTCGCCTGGGCCCTGTGCTGGTCGCCGAAAATCCAGATCACGTTCGGCCTTGTGCCTGGCAAACTCTTTTGATCGTCAGTCATTCGTCGATCCCCTCTTTCGGTCCGTCTCCGTGACACAGACTGCTTCACGGACTCCTGTTGAACCCCTGCGCCAAGCTGTTCCGTCCGCAATGCCCGAAACCGCCAAAAGCGCATATCACAGTCGGTCACTGCACCGGACGGATGTATCCCTGTTCTTCGGCAACCGTGATCAGGTAGTCGGCACTCCCGTTGCCGCCAAACGTCCAGAACGAGCGATTCGTGGGCCAGTCGGTAAACCGCTTGGTGGAGTAAAAGAAAGTCTGGTCCTGAAGAAAAAATGTTCCCGGCCAAGCATTGTAGTTCATGAACTTGATCAGGTCGTACGCAATCTGCTTTTGCCTGGCGGCGCTCGGCGTATGAGCGATCTCCCAGGCGAGCCGGATCGGGTTGATCGTACCGACGCCCGGCACAGACGCCTTCCACGGGAGACCCATGCCAGCATGCCCGGCCGTGATCACGGGCTGGCCGGTTGCGGAATACGAAAGATCGCTGCCGAAACCTTCAAATAAAGTGGCAAATGAATTCCACACTTGGAACGGGAAAAATTGGTCGTAGGCCTCATACACTCCATACTTCCCTGCAAACAGATTGGCGCCAAGGGAGGTGATCGGCCATAACTGAACCTTGGACGGAATGCCGAATTGTGTCAACTCACCTGCCACGGCACTGCCTTGAAGATCCGCAGTGGGCAGCGTGGCCGGACTGTAAACCGTCACCGTAAACGGTTTTCCGTTGGGCAAGTACCACTTTCCGCCTTTCTGCGTAAAGCGGGCGGAGCGCAGGAGCTGTGCGGCCTTGGCCGGACTGAAGTTGTACGGGTTCAGGGTCTTGATCTGGGCCGGCGTGAGATACGCTTGCAGCACGCTGTCGGGGACGCCGGCCGGAATCGTCACCGGAACACCTGCCACGGGATCGGAGAGGGTCATGATGGCCTTGCGGTTCAGGAGGTATTCGAACGCCTGGCGCACCTGGACCAGGTTAAAAGGATAGACCCGAGCGGAAAACATGGTACCCCTGACCATGAGGAAGCCCTTTGGCTTGACGAAGTGCATGTACGGTCGATTGCGGCTCATGATCGCGTTGTACAGGGGGGTGATCGGCTGGAAGCCCGCCACATCAAAGGCGCCGGACACCAAGGCATTTTGGACGGTCGTCGCACTGATCGTGTTGCGCATCACGACATTTTGTACGTGCACATTGGCCGCGGCCCAGTTGTACGGGTTCTTCTGCAGGTCCACCTCACTCGGAGAAAACCCGGTCACCTCATAGGGCCCGGCCGTCACGAGTCCGCTCTGGCCCGGATTGTACGCTTCCAATGCTGCGACGAGTTTCGTGTCGAGCGCACTGATCTGACTTTCCTGCGCCGTCGCCGTCTTGCTGGCGTTGGCTGGCAACGGATGCTCCTGATTTTGGATGATCTGCTGAAACTCCTGCGGACTCGGCAGAAACTTCTGGTACAAGGCGGCCGGAGCAATCACCGGAGTCAGGATGCTCTGCTCACGCGCGGCCGAATACAACGCACTTGGGCTGATGTGAAACACAACCGTGCCGGCGTCCGGTGTGGTGACGCCGGTGATGCCGAGCGTATTCCACACCCCCTCCAATCCATAGAGCTCCCAGGTCACCAACACGTCGTTGCTGGTCAGCGCTGTTCCATTACTCCACTTGAGGTTCGGGCGCAGATGGACCACAAACTGGTGATAGTTGTCCGTGTATCCCCAGGAACTCGCCAGTTGCCCGTAATAATAATTGCCAAGATCCTTGTTTGAGTTGGATATGATGGAAAGCGGCGAGAACGCCAGGGGGCCGACCGCGGTCATGACGGTTGAACTCGGTGAAAACGGGTTCCAATCGGCCACGGCGACATAGCCGGTGGGCGCACTGGTGGTCAGCGTGCCCGACGCCGTTGCCGCGCCGGTTGCGGCAGCGGCGCTTGTCCCGCCGATTCCCGCCATGAGCAGCCCCGCACTGGCGAGCACCGCCAACGGTCTTGCAAGGCGAATCCGGTTCATGATGTCTTTCGTCCTTCCCTTGAGATGATCGTTTTTTATGGATGACTGTTGTCCCGCGTGCTTCAGGATACCGTCTCCGGATCGACCGCCTGGTCTGCAAGACTCAATCAGCCGACCGGGCGGATATAGCCCTGTTCTTCGGCAACCGTCACCAATGCATTGGCGGGTCCCTCGCCGCCCAACGTCCAGAATGAACGGTGAACGGGCCAGTCGGTAAACCGTTTGGTTGAATAGAAGAATGATTGTTCCTGTGCCAGAATCGAGCCGGGCCAAGCGCTGTAGTTCATGAACCGGATCAGTTCATACGCGATCTGCTTTTGCTTCGCGACACTCGGGGTATGGGTAAACTCCCAGGAAAGCCGTATCGGGTTGATCGTGCCGACGCCCGGCACAGACGCCTTCCACGGGAGACCCATGCCAGCATGCCCAGCCGTGATCACGGGCTGGCCGGTTGCAGAGTAGGAAAGATCGCTGCCAAAGCTTTGAAACGTGGAAGTAAATGAATTCCATGCTTGGTATGGCCAGAAGAAGTTGTATCCCTCAAACACGGAGTAGTTCCCCTGCATCAGGTTGGTCGCATACGAGGTAAACGGCCAGAGCTGAACTTTGGACGGAATGCCAAACTGAGTCAATCCGTTCGCAACCGCACTGGCCTGAAGATCCCAACTTGCCTGCGCGGCCGCACTGTATACCGTCACCGTAAACGGTTTGCCGTTTGGCAAGTACCACTTTCCGCCTTTCTGCGTAAAGCGGGCGGAGCGCAGGAGCTGTGCGGCCTTCGCCGGACTGTAGTTGTACGGGTTCAGAGTTTTGATCTGGGCCGGTGTGAGATACGCTTGCAGCACGCTGTTGGGGACGCCGGCCGGAATGGAGATCGGTTGGCCGACCAAAGGATCGGCGATGGTATTGATCGTCTTGCGGTTCAAGAGATACTCGAACGCCTGGCGCACCTGGACCAGGTTAAAAGGATAGACCCGAGCGGAAAACATGGTTCCCTGCAGCGTGAGAAAACCGTTAGGTTTGGCAAGGTGCATATAGGGCCGATTGCGGCTCATGATCGCATTGTAGATGGGTGTGGTCGGCTGATAACCCTGCAGGTCGATCACACCAGACACTAAGAAATTTTGGACTGCTTCCACACTGGTACGATTCCGGACGATGACGTTCTCCGCGTGGACATTGGCGGCAGCCCAATTATTCGGATTTTTCTTGAAATCCACTTCACTCGGCGAAAATCCGGTCACTTCATAGGGACCTGCCGTCACGAGCCCGTTCTGTCCCGGATTGTACGCCTGCAAAGTCGTGACAAGGTTGGTGTCGTTCGTACTGATCTGGGTTGACTGCGCCGTCGCCGTCTTGCTGGCGTTGGCCGACAACGGATGCTCCTGATTTTGGATGATTTGCTGAAACTCCTGCGGAGTCGGCAGAAACTTCTGGTACAAAGAAGCCGGAACGATCACCGGAGTCAAGATGCTCTGCTCACGCGCGGCCGAATAAAACGCGGCAGGACTGATATGAAATACGACCGTACTCGCATCCGGCGTGGTGATACCGGTAATGCCGAGCGCATTCCAGACTCCCTCCAACCCGTAAAGCTCCCAACTGACCAACACATCGTTGCTGGTCAGCGACGTACCGTTATTCCATTTGAGATTCGGTCGCAGATGGACCACAAACTGGTGATAGTTGTCCGTGTATCCCCAGGAACTCGCGAGTTGTCCATAGAAATAATTTCCAAGGTTTTTGTTTGAGGCTGACACGATCGCCAACGGGGAAAACGCCAATAGGCTGCCCACGCTGGCTGCCGTGCTCCCCGGAGAAAAAGGGTTCCAATCGGCCGCAGTATTGTAGGGATACATACCCGTCAGCGTGCCCGACGCCGTTGCCGCGCCGGTTGCGGCAGCGGCGCTTGTCCCGCCGATTCCCGCCATGAGCAGCCCCGCACCGGCGAGCACCGCCAACGGTCTTGCAAGGCGAATCCGTTTTATCATGTCTTTCTTCCTCCCCTTGAGATGACGGGATATTCGGGACGGCCCTTCCCGCGTGCTTCAAAGGACCGCCCCCGGATCGACCGCCTGTCTGCGAGGATAGATCAGTTGACAGGGCGAATATAGCCCTGCATCATCATGAGAAGCAGGGTACTGGGCTCCCCTGCATCCCACAGCGTCTTGTTGCCAAGAGACGGCCAGTCCGTGTACGTCGCGGTACTCCAGTAGGTCTCGGACGCCTTGGTGTCATACTCCAAGAACGGCACATTTTGATTCACCAGTTTGGCGTAGTCCAACACCAACTGGCGCACCTTGGCGGGATCGGACACGTACCCGGCAGTCATGAGCGACTCCGCCAGGTTGGTGTACCCGATGCCCGGAATGTTCACCTTCGGACCAAAGCCCAGCCCCACGGTCGCAACGGTTCCCGGAGCCGAGGGAGCGGCGTTGGGGGGACCGTAGTTTTGTGCGAGCAGGGTGGATTCCAAGGAAGGAATCGGGAAGACGTTGAAAAA
>JAJZZT010000016.1 GCA_021797415.1 Bacillota bacterium | reverse complement strand
CACATTTAGTGTCCGAGGCTCTAATCGGACACTAAATGTACTGTAACGCGCCTGCCGGAATTGGGTTTATCCCATGTCCCCGAGCGTACGTTTTGGGGTGCGTGAGGGAGCATTTCTGGCGATGGCGCAGCCATGCGCCAGAGAGTTCTGTCCCCTTTTTGAACAACCTCTATCAGTTGGATCAATGACGATATGGATGGTCACGGGGACAATTACCCCGAAAGCATTCTGAGCCTCTCGCTCATCCTTTGACCGAGCCCGCGAGCAGGCCGCGCATGAAGTATTTCCCGAGCAGGATGTACACGACGAGCGTCGGAACCGACACCAGCAGGGCGCTGGCCATCTGCACGTTCCACTGGATCGTCTGGCTCCCGGCGATATTGACCAGGGCGACCGTCACGGGCTGGTTCGGCGGATTGGTCAAAGCCACGGCGAAGAGAAAGTTGTTCCAGACCTGAGTGAACTGCCAAATCGCGGCAACGACGAAGCCGGGGATCGAAAGCGGCAGGATGATGTGCCTGAATATCCCCCAGTACCCCGTTCCGTCGATCTTCCCGGATTCAATGATCTCATCGGGAATCGCCGTATAGAAGTTGCGAAAGATCAGGGTGGTGATGGGAATGCCGTAGACGACGTGCACGAGGATCAGTCCGGCGATCGAATTGTATAGACCGATGGTATCCAGTACGCGCAAAAGCGGGATCAGGACACTCTGATACGGGATGAACATGCCGAACAAAATGAAAAAGAAGACGATGGACGACCCCCTGAATTTCCATTTGGACAGGACGTATCCATTGAGCGAGCCCAGCAGGGCGGACAGGAGCGTGGCGGGAATCGCCAGTTCAAAGCTGTTGAGAAAGTTCGGCCCGAGCTGCCCCCATGCGGCGGCGATGCTGGACAGACTCAGCGCGGACGGCAAATTCCACATCTGCGACAGGCTGATGGCGGCATTCGCCTTCAGGCTCGTGACGATCACGACGTACACCGGCACGAGGTAAAGCAGCGCCAGAATGATCAGGGCCCCGTAGATCAGGGCACGGTTGACGCGCCGCAGTGCCAGCATGGATTTCACACTCCTTCCCGGAGACGATCTGTTTTGAAAATGTCTTCTGCCAATCGCCGTCATGCCCTTTGCTCCCGCCCAGACACCACTTCGCAAAACTCGCGGCGAGCAAAGGGCATGACGACGACCAGGCGAATCCACAGGCTACTGCTGAATCCACAGGCTACTGCTGAATCCAAAGGCTACTGCGGAACCTACAGGCTACTGTTGGCGCAGAGTGGAAACCAGGTACGGAACGATGAACACCGCCATGAGCAGCAGGATGACGATCGCGATGGCCGCCCCCTGGGCGAACTGATTGCCCTGAAACGTGGTCTGGAACATGTTGAGGCTCGGCATGTCGGTCACGAATTCCTGCCCGGGTCCCGTCATCGCGTAGATGAGCCCGAACACCTTGAGCGACGCCGCCGTGAGGATGATCACGATCGTCGTAGTGGTCGCGCGCAGTTGCGGCAGGATGATGGTCCAGAACATGCGCCACGCGCCGGACCCATCGATTCGCGCCGCCTCCTTGATGTCGTCCGAGATGCCGCGCAACCCCGCGAGGTAGACCGCCATGGCAAAGCCGGACATCTGCCAGACTGCCGCGATGAGCACCGCGAACAGGGCAAGCGGGATGCCGAACTGGATCTGCCCCAGCGGGATGCCAGGCGGGATGGCGGTGCTGAGAAACCATACCGGGAGCGCCTTGACGCCAAGCGCCTTTAGAATCAGGTTCACGCCGGTCTGCGGATTCAGGATCCAGGACCAGATCACGCCGGTGACGACAAACGAGATTGCCATGGGAAAAATGAAGATGCTGCGAAACAGGCCCTCCGCGCGGATTCGCTGGTCAAGCAACAGCGCGAGCGCCATCCCCACGACGAGACACCCGATGATGAACAGCGCCGTGAACACGATGATGTTGCGCAGATCCGACTGAAAGCGGAACGTGCCGAAGACATTAACGTAATTCTGCCATCCGGCGAACGAAAAAGTCGGAATGAAGCTGTTCCAGTTGGTCAATGAAACATATCCGGTCCACGCGATGAATCCATACACAAACACGCCCAGCAGCAAAAGAGACGGAACCAGCGTGGCCACGGCGGACACCCGATCCCAGGAGATCCTGCGCCGCGGCGCGGCGATGCCGGCTTTCTTTGCGGCGATCCAGGACGCCGACCCTCTCCCATCGCGGGGCAGTTCTGTCCTATTTCCCATGACCGTCCTCCTCGAACAACCAACCGGTGAATGCAGGCAGACTTCGGATCGATTCAATCCGCATCCCCGCGCAAAAGTGGCGGATTTTTGCGCGGGGATACCCTGCGACGCAAGATTTTACCAGGGATCGGAGATTCCGGCCTTCCCCTCGTTCCGCCCGCGATCAGCCAAGCGGGTTGGATTGGGCCGCGCTCACCAGCGCGGAGACAAACTGATTCACGTTGTGGTTCGTCACAAAAATCTCCATGGCATTGTTGAATGAGTTGGTGAATCCGGGATTCACAGCCCCCTGCCCGATGACCAGCACCAGCCGGTCCCGCTTGTAGGACTGCATGGCCGCCCGGGAATACGCGTCGTACAGTTTCGGGTTGGCGTCCAGTCGCGGCGAGAAGGTGCCCTTGAGCGGATTGAAGACGTCCTGCCCCTGTTTGGATCCGAGCACCTTGAGAAAATTAAGCGTCGGCGCCTGGTCCTTCAACTTGGACGGTAATCCGAACACATCGGACACCACCCCGAATGTGCCTTTGCTGCCGGGCGTGGCCGCCCACCCAAATCCAACGCCCGGTTTCAGGTGAAGGGCGGTCGTGAAGTACCCCTGCGCCCAGTCGCCCATGACGTTCATGCCCGCCTTGCCCTGCGCGACGAGCTGATCCGCCTGTTGCCAGTGCAAGGCGGAGTAGTCGGTGTTGGCGTACGACATCATGCGGTTGAAGAGATTGGCGGCTTCCTTGACGCCATAAACATTCCAGGACGCCTTCCCGGTCAGAAGCTGGTCGTATTTCACGGGACCGACGGTGCCGAGCAGGACATCGCTGAACAGCAGGGTCGCTTCCCAGTTGCCGTGGTTGGCCAGAGCCAGCGGCGTGATCCCGTGGCGTTTGAGCGTCGCCGCGTCCTTGAAGAACGCCGGGAAGGTGGTCGGAGGCGCCAGATGGTACTTTTTGAAGATGCCCGGGTTGTACCACGTGACGTTGCCGCGCTGCATATCGACGGGCACGGCATAAATTTTCCCTTTGATCGTCAACAGATTCAGCAGCGACTTTGGAAATACTTTGTACCAACCCTGCGATTGGTAAAGCGCATTCAACGGTTGCATGTCACCGGCCTGCACCCAGGACAGGAGCGATCCGCCGCCTGCGTGCACCTGGAATGTGCCCGGGGGATTGCCCGCCTCCATGCGGCTCGCGAGCACCGCCTTGGCGTTCGAACCGGCTCCGCCCGCCACCGCTTCATTGATGACTTTGATGCCGGGATACTCTTTGTTGAATACGCCGATCATACCGCGCAGCGCTTTGCTGCTCGCCACTCCGGTCCACCAACTGAAAATCTGCAGATTGCTCTGCGAGGCGGCGAAAGCGGCGGGCGCAGCCGTCAGGCTAAGCGCCACGACGAGCGCTGAACCCGCTTTCAAGACATGGGCTAGTTTCATGAAACCGTTCCCCCTTTTGAATGATTGTGTTGGGGCAAGCCCCTCGTGAACAGGGATAAAGTCCCCTTGTTCGGTCTGCTTTGCAACTTCCGAAACCGCTGTGCTCACGCACTGTGCCTGCGGACGCTTCGCCGCTTCCCGTTGGAACTGGCGGTTCCATCGCTCATCACGAGGACGGGAATATGGGATGAAGGCCGAAACCAGGGTTCACAGGCCCCCCAGTGAAGGTAAGTTGTTTCCAAAAACAAACAAGAAAGCAAAACCCTCCGCAGCACGGGCAGTTCGGCATTACCACGGCACCCCATGCGTCGTGGTTGTAATGATAAACTATGTTCGGCGTTTTTGCAACCGCAAATGAGCCGAATCACCAATGCCATCGGCCCTCCCGTCCAAAGCCGCGGCGTCTTCACCTCAATAATCCTTTTAAAATAAAGGAAATGGCCTTGTCCGGATCAGGACTGCCAAGGGAGGGCCAGCCGATCTATTTGTCCTGAAAACAGCAATCGGGAGATTGTGGTTTATTACTAAAACCAAGTTATGAAAACAGCCGGTAATAAATACGGGAGGAGAAAAATGTTCCGGATGATTGCCAAGATAATTGTTCGAATGATCTAAGGGCGCAGGCTAAGTCTGCCGTCAGACACCACAATCCCGCATATAGTGTTTGAAACTTTGATCAAACACTATATGCGCCTGTAGCTTCCAGCTCAGTACCCCTGGTACGAACGGCTGAAAATCCCCGGGATCTGCCATGGAGATTGATAGCGTCCCGACACGTAACGGATTGCGGCAATCGTGTTGTCGAGCGGGTTCCAAATATTCCTGTATCTCGGCAAACGATGCTCCCGAAACGTCGAGGGGAGCATTTGCATGAGGCCAAGCGCGTATTCGCTTCCCACACCTTCCCACGCAATCGCGCGCGGTTCGCCGGAACTCTCCCGAAATGCCATCCAGACCAAGGGGCGCTGCCACGATGCCGGATGGTGCGTGATCACCAGCGCCCGATGGACAATCGTCCGAATCTGCCGCCGGGACATCTCCGCCGGCCAGTGAAAGGGGCTGACCCGCTTTAACTTTCTATTCTGTTTCGACTTTCTGATCTGCTTCGACTTTCTGATCTGCTTCGACTTTCTGATCTTCTTAGATCTTGTAAAAAGCTCACGTTTCACTTTGCTCGGCGGCCGAACGATATGATCTGCGGCATGCCGCAAGACCTGTGTCGTGGTCTGAGAGATCGGTATTCCTCCGGCCATCAGGACAAGGGCAAGGAGGAGAAGGCTAACCGATTGACCGAATTTCATGATATTGAAAACGCTCTCGATCATGGTCAAATCCAGCCATGACAACCCATGAATCCATCGCCGTATTGCGCCCCTGCCTTGCTTCCCTGTGCTCGTCCTTTATTCGCTTGCCTATATCCGGGCGATAAATCCAACCACCGATAGACAACCCAATCTCCCCCCATTTTACGATCCTGAAAATGCTTGTGTCACATGTTCTCAGGAATCAGCCTTTCGACGATCACGCAGTCGATCCACCGCTCATCCAGCTTGGCGTACTTTTCATAGACGCCGACCTCCCGGAACCCCGTGCCGCGCAGAGCCGACGACTGGCGTGGTTGAAGGTGAAGATGCGGGAGAGCAGTTTCCAGTATCCGAGGCTTCCGGCCTCCTCGACCAAGGCCGCAAGAAGCATCTTGCCGATCCCGCGGCCGCGAAAAGCCCTGTCCACATAAATGGAGAACTCGCCGACGCCCCTGTAGCACGCACGCTCCCGGTAGCTGTCCACCGGCGAAAGCGATCACCACCCCGTCTTCCTCAGCCACGACGGCCGGGTGATGGGGATGGGTTTCCAACCAGCGGCGACGATCCTGAGCTGTGCGAGGTTCTGTCTCAAAGGTCGCCGACCGCTCCTCAATCCCCTGGTTATAGATGGTCGCGATGCAGTCTGCATCGTCTGATCCGGCCCGACGGATCGATACCATGGGGCTTCCCCCTCTATATATAGTAGTTTTTCGCGGGTGTCCATGATTTCTTGTCCAAACTGTCCATTCATTCTCTTTACCGGGTCAGGAATTTAGCTCATGTCATGCCACAGTCGCGCCAATTGCTCCACCCTCGCCCGGTGCAACCGCTCACCGTACGCCTTGCCGGATTCATCGGGCGCGCGTTTCACTGTGCGCCCGTTCACCTGATCCACCACAGCCTCCCAGGCAGGCAACAGCCGGCGCACGGCGGCCTGGCGCGCGGCGGCGTCCGCGAATGCGGGACAGGCGCAGATCCCCGCTTGCACAACAGTTTCCAATCCATCCAGGCCAAGCGGGTTGCGCTCCGCCGCGCGCAGCAGTTGCGCGGCGCGCTCCGGCGAAAGCGCGCTTGGCGAACGCAAGGGAGGTGCGCAGACAGCCGCGCACTCCGCGCCCGCGCTCCAGCGGGTCGGCGCCTTGATGCGCGCTGCAAGCGTCCGGCCCGAATCGACAAATTGAACCAGCGCGGCAAAGCGCGCCATGGGATCGCCCGTCAACTGCGCGGCGCAATCAAGCGCAGCGAGGGAGACCGCCAACGCCGATGAGAAACGGCCGGGGAGGGCGATCGGGCTGATCTCCGGCGGTTCGGTCGCCCTACCGTCGTCCAAATCCCCGCACGCCGCGACAGACGCAAGTTCCTGCAACTCGGAAAAGTGTGCGGACAGCGCGCCGCAGTCGTGCAGCACGCGAAAATAGGTGGACGGCTCCCTGCAGGCAAGCGCCTTGGCAGTCTCCTCGTACACCCGCTCGGCCGACAGTGAGCCGAGTTGGCCTACGAGCGAACGCATCAGCCGCATGGTCGCACCGTCCACCGCAAAAGACAGTTGTGCGGCAAAGCGGGCGGTGCGGTACACGCGCAGCGGATCCTCCGCAAACGCGCCCGACACTGCCCGCAACACCTGTTCGCGCAGGTCCGCGAGACCGCCGAACGGATCGAACAGCCGCCCCGTGAGCGGATCGACCGCCATGGCGTTGACCGTCAGGTCGCGCCGGCGCAGATCGTCCTCCAACCGCACACCGGGACCCGCGTCGCAAACGAACCCAGTGTGCCCGACGCCTCGTTTGCGTTCAGTGCGGGCCATCGCCACTTCACAAAACGCGCCGTCAATCGCCAGGCGAAAAACGGGAAACGCCTGTCCTGTCACGACAGCCGCCGGGAAGATGGCGGCAAACCGCTCCTCGCCCAGCCCTGTCACCACATAGTCCCGATCTTTTTCCGGCAAGCCCATGTAAAAGTCGCGAACCGCCCCGCCAACCCGGTACAGGCGGCCGCCGGACGCGGCCACCAGGCGGGCGAATTCCGATTCGGTCACGCTCCGCACCCCCCTTTCGCACGAACTCGCCGCCGCGATCATTGTTGCAATATAAATAAATCATGTATGATATACAGATACACTGCAGGTTGGCTGGGTCGCCATTATCCCCTTCGCTCGTCGGGAGTTCCGCGACAGCGGTGTCTGAGCAGGAGCAAAGGGGGTAATGGCGGCTGGCAGCAGACGGCGGTTAGCACAAGCATTTTTCAAGACAGGAGACCCGCATTGGTCTATTTCATGCATATCCTGCTGGCCAACGTGATCCCGCTCTGCATCATGATCGGTTTCGGCATCACATTGCAGCGCACGTTCAAGCTGGATATAAAAACGATGTCCAAGCTGCTGTTTTACCTATTCTCTCCCATTCTCGTATTCATGAAACTCTACCAGTCAAACATTCCCGGATCGACGCTCGCACACGTCCTTCTGTTTTTCGCGCTCTTTTTCGCGGCGCTCCATCTCATCGTCGAAGTCGCCGTGCGGCTTCGACGCTACAGCGGCAGCATGCGCAGCGCCATGCGCAACAGCGTCATCTTCTACAACAGCGCCAATTACGGCATACCGCTCAACCATCTCGTCTTCGCGGGCAATCCATTCGCGCAGTCCATCCAGATCGTGATCATGATGATGCAAAATCTTTTGCCCAATACGTACGGCGTGTACAGCGTCAACGCGCACAAACAGCACTGGCGCGAGATCCTGCGCACCATCCGCACACTGCCCTCGCTGTACAGTATACCGCTCGCCCTGCTCATGCGCGCGGGCCACATCCCGCTCCCGCACCCAGTGGAAGTCCCGCTGAACTACATCACCCAGGGCTTCACCGCCTTTGCGCTGACGACTCTCGGCATGCAACTGGGCAATATGCGCTGGCGCTTCCGCCTGTCCGATGTCGCGCTTTCCAACTTTCTCCGCCTTTTCATCGGCCCCGCGCTCGGTTTTCTCTTTGTCAACCTCCTGGGCATCGGTGGACTGACAGCGCGGGCGCTCATTCTGTCCACCGCGGTTCCCACGTCGTTGAACAGCATGATTCTCGCAGTGGAGTTCGACAATGAGCCTGATTTCGCTT
>JAJZZT010000248.1 GCA_021797415.1 Bacillota bacterium | reverse complement strand
AACTCCCGCGCGCCGCGCCACATCCCTGATGGTCACCACCAAAAATCACCTCTTTGCTTTCCCACTTCTCAGTTCTCAACGTGATGGCAGACAACCGCATGTCCGGGCGAGACCTCGACAGTGGGAGCCTGTTCTGCAAAACAGACGGCCGTCGCCGCCGGGCAGCGCGCCGCAAAGGGGCAGCCGCGCCGTCCTTCAAGCAGATCGGGCGCTCCGCCGGAGGTCTCCGGAAGTGGTCCGCGCCGCCGATTCCCCGGCGTGGCGGCAAGCAGCAACTGTGTGTACGGATGCGCCGGGCGGCGCAGCAGTTCCCGCGAATCCGCCGTTTCCATGAGCTTCCCGCCGTATAGCACCATGATCCTGTCCCCGAAGTAGCGCGCCGAGGCGAGATCGTGCGTGATGTACAGATACGAAAGCCCGAGTTCCCGCTTCAGTTCGTTCATCAACCGCAGCACGCCCGCGCGGATGGACACGTCAAGCATCGAAATCGGTTCGTCCGCCACCACCAGGGCGGGCTTGGCGGCCAGCGCGCGCGCGATGGCCACGCGCTGGCGCTGGCCGCCCGACAGCTCGTGCGGGTACTTCACGCGCGTCTCGGCCACCGGCGTCAGGCCGACGATCTCAAGCAGGCTGTCGATCTCCGCGTCCAGTCGCTCGCCGCGCACCTGCCGATACTTGCGCAGTGGAAACACCAGGTGATGTTCCACCGTATGCACGGGATTGAGCGATCCGAATGGATCCTGGAAGATCATCTGCGCATGCCTGCGATAATCCATCAATTTGCTTCCGCGGATATGCGTCACATCCTGTCCGCGAACCGTGATGTGTCCTCTGCTTGGCTCGACGGTGCGCACCAGGGCCTTCGCAATGGTCGATTTGCCGCTTCCCGACTCGCCGACAAGCGACAGCACCTCGCCCGCGCCGATGGTGAAGCTGACATGATCCACCGGCGTGATGAACTGCTTTCTGGCGCCCGTCCGGATGGGAAAGCGCACGACAAGGTCGTCCACAACCACCAGCGGCGCCGCGGCATGGGAAGAATCTGCAAGATCTGCCGCCATGTTACGACACCTCCTGTTTTGTGAACAAATGGCACTCCACCATTGTATCACCAAGGGCTATCGGCTCAGGGCGAACCGTGCGGCAGATATCCATGGCGACCGGGCAGCGCGGGTGAAACGCACAGCCCTGCGGAAGATTGACCAGATCCGGCGGATGTCCGGGAATGCCTTCAATGACGACATCATCCGCCGTCAATTCGGGAATCGCCCGCAACAACCCTTCCGTGTAGGGGTGATGGCGATGCTCCAGAGACAGCGTGTCACCGCGGGAAATCTCGACGATCCGGCCGGCGTACATGATCGCGACACGCTGCGCGAGTTCCGCGACAAGGCTGAAATCGTGGCTGATGAAGAGGACAGAAAAATGCTTCTCGCGCTGGATCGCCTGAATCTCATCGAGAATCGAGCGCTGAACGACAACATCCAGCGCGGTGGTCGGCTCGTCCATGATCACGAGATCCGGTTCAAGCGCCACGGCGATCGCCATGACGACCCGCTGGCGCATGCCGCCGGACAGTTCGTGCGGGTAGCTGCGCAGGCGCTTGCGCTCGATTCGCACCAGATCGAGCAGTTCGCCCGCCCTGCGCCGGGCCTCCGCCACCGACATGTCGCGCCTGTGGCTGCGCAGCGTGTCGATGATCTGCGTTTCGACCGTCATGACGGGATTGAGCGCGCTCATCGCGCTTTGAAACACCATGGCCATCTTGTTCCAGCGGAATTTTTTCAAGGCCCTCGCATCCATAGCGTAGACATCCTGGCCCAGCACCTTGATCTCACCTTCCGTCACGCTTGCGGCGCCGCGCAAAAGGCGCATGACGGCGTATGCCAGGGTGGATTTGCCGGACCCCGATTCCCCGACCAGGCCGACGATCTCGTCCGACATGATGGCCAGATTGACGTGACTGACCGCCTGCACGGGACCGCCCGGTGTTTCGTAGGCGACAGAGACGTCCTTCAATTCAAGCACCGGCTGAATTTGCGCCATGCGGTTTCCGCCTCCTTGCCGCGCGCAGGCGCGGATTGGTGATCTGGTCAACGGAGGAGTTCATCAGGGCAAAACTCGTTCCCACCAGCGCGATGGCAAGACCGGGCGGCAGGAACCACCACCACGCGCCGTTGAGCATGGCGCCCCCCGCATCCGCCCAGTACAGCATCGTGCCCCAGCTCGACGAACTGAGGTTCTCAAAACCGAGAAAGGCGAGTCCGGCCTCGGCCAGAATGGCGCCTAGGCAGGCGTACATGATATTGGAAGCCACGATTGACAGCATGTTGGGGATGATCTCCGTCATCATGATGCGCACGCTCGACATGCCGGACAAGCGCGCCGCCACGACAAAGTCGCGGCTGATCAACGACATCGTCTGCGAGCGAAAGACGCGGGCGCCCCACGCCCAGCCGGTCAGGCCGATGATGAAGCCGTTTGTGATCGGCGTGGTGTTGCGCAGGTACGATTCCATCACGATCAAGAGCGCCAGCGTGGGCAGCACGAGAAAGATGTTCGTGACCGCCGTGAGAATGGAGTCGATCACCCCGCCGCGGTAGCCTGCGTAAACGCCGATGGCCAGTGACAGAAATGTGGCCAACAGGCCCGCCCCGACGCCCACCGTCAGGCTGGTGCGCGTGCCGAAGATGAACTGCGAAAACACGTCCTGGCCAGTCGCCGTGGTGCCGAGCCAGTTGGCCGCACTGGGCGGCTGATTGGGGATGAAGTTCGTCGCCTGCGGGTTGTACGGCGCGATGAGCGGCGCAAAGATCGCGATGAGAACGAACAGTCCGAAGATGCCGACGCCCACCGCCGCGCGCGGATTGCCGACAAACTCGCGCACCTTCTGCCAACGCGCGCGTTTCGCTCTGCGCATCGGCGCTTCTTTGGGCTGCGACAGCGGAGAGTCAAGGTCGGCGCTCATGACGATATCCCTCCTGTGCGCACGCGCGGATCCAGTTTGACGAGCAGCATGTCCACGATGAAATTGACGATCAGGACAGACAGCGCAATGATCAGAAACGTGCCCTGGATCAGCGGATAGTCTTCACTCGACACGGCGCTCGTGAGTTGATAGCCGATTCCCGGATAGGAGAAAACCGACTCCACCAGGATCGAACCGTTCACGATGCCGCCGAGCGCGATGGCAAACGAGGTCACCTGGGGCAGGATGGCGTTGCGGGCGGCGTAGGAAAACATCAGGCGGCCCGCCGAAACGCCCTTTGCCTCGGCAAACACGATATAGTCCTCGCCGAGCGTATTGATCATGTTGTTGCGCATCCCGATCATCCAGCCGCTGAGCGAACTTAAAAAGATGGTCAGGCCGGGCAGCACCGCGTGGTACAGGACGCTCACGATCACGGGCGGCGTGAAGCCGAGCGTGAGGCTGTTCGAGAAGGCGTGGCTCATCGGAAACCAACTGAGCGTGAACCCGAAGATGAAAAGCAGCATGAAACCGACCCAGAAGGCGGGGGATGATTGCAGGAACATGAAGGTCGTCGGCAGGATGGAGTCCAGGATGCCGCGCCGCCGCCACGCGATGAGGATGCCGAGGCTCGTCCCCACGAAGACCGAGAGGAGGGTGGAGGCGCCGACAAGTCCGACCGTCCAGGGCAGGCTGGTTGCGATCACCTCCGTCACCGGCACGGGATAGTACAGGAACGACAGCCCGAGATGCCATGTGAGAATGCCAATCAGATAGTGCCAGTACTGCAGGATGAACGGCTGGTGATTGAACCCGAACTCGGCCTCCAGCGCCTTCAGCGCCATCGGCGTCATGCGCCCCTGAAACTTCGCGAACATGATCTCCGCCGGATTGCCCGGCATCATGCGCGGCAAGACAAAGTTGATGGTGATGGCAGCCCAGATGGACAGGATCAGGAAGCCCACGCGCTGCAGTACGTATCTCATCGAGCCGATCCCCTTTCCCGAAAGACGTGGTCATTCTTCAATAAATCCGAGGGGGCGGTCGCCCGCCCCTCTCCGGCGAAAACTTCAGCCGAACAATCCAACCAGACTGCACCAGGGCTCAATTGGCGGCGTGCAGGTGCATCAGGACAATCGCGGTCGCGGGACCGGCAAATGTTGCGGGATTGACGTACGGGTTCTGCGGCGTCGGCCAGCCCGCCACATTCCGCGTGTTGTACTCGTACCAGTTGGCGCCGTAGACGAGCGGAATCGTCGGCAGTTGCTTGACCATGGCATTTTCCAGCACATACAAGTCCCGCTTCTGCTGAGCCGCGTTCGTCGTCAGGGCAAATTTGTTCAACGCGTTGGTGGTCGCGGGATTGCTCCACTGTTCGATGTTCCAGCCGCCGTTTGGAGCGAGCATCTGCTGGAAGGTGTAGTACGGCGTCGGACCCGTGCCCACCCAGGAAACGGCGAGCTGGAACTTGTGCGCCTTGAGATTGGCATAGTACGTTCCGTACTGCTCTTCTTGCACCTGGACATTGATGCCGACCTGTTTGAGTTCGTTTGCGATCAACTGACAGTCCATATCCCAGTCGGTCCAGCCCGTGACGACCTGGATCGTGAAACTGAGCGGCTTGCCGGAGGGCGACTGGAAGATGCCCTGCGCGTTTTTCTTGAAGCCGGCCTTCTCCAGGATCTTCACCGCCGCCGCCGGATTGTAGCTGTACTTGGTGTTCTTGAGCGCCGGGTCCAGCCAGTTTGCGTCGTTCGGCAGGATCAGGCCCGCCGGGTTGGCCGGCGGCTCGTAGCCGTATTCGCCTTCTTTGTAGATGATCTGCCGGTTGATAGCCATGCTGATCGCCTGGCGGACGGCCAGATTGCCAAGCAGGGGATCTTTCAGGTTCGGGTACAGCGTCGTGATTCCGGTCGGCGGGAACCAGTACTTGTTATACGGACTCTTGGATGCATATACCTTCTGGATGCCCGGGATGAACGAGCCGCCCCAGTCGATCTGGCCCTTGGCGAGCGCAAGATCGGCGCTGGTGTTGCCGGTGTAAGAGGTGATCTCAAGCGTCTTCACTTTCGGATTCCCGAGGTAATAATACGGATTCGCCTTCATGTAATACACCTGTGGATTGAAGGAACTTAGTTCATAGGGTCCGGTGCCCACGGGATGCGTCACCGTCACCGTTGTCGGATTGCCCAGTTTCGCCCAGATGTGCTGCGGCACGATGTAGACGCCGAGCACGTAGGTGATGTAGGGCACGTCGACGTGCTTGAACTGGAACACCACCTGGTCCGGACCGTGCGCCGTGACGGACGACAGTTGCGTCCAGACGCCGTTGAGATCGAGCGCGGGATACTTTTTCAGCAGATCGTAGGTGAAGACGACGTCGGCCGACGAAAACGGCTTGCCGTCCGACCATTTGACGTTCTTGCGCAGATTGACCGTCAACGTCTTGTTGCCGTTGCTCCACTTGTAGCTCTGCCCCAGAAAGCCGAACGTGTGGCCGCTGATGTTGTCGAAGTAGAACAGGGGCTGATAAATTATGCCGTATGTCCCCAGATCGGCAGAACCTTGGAACGGACTGAAGTTGTCCTGAATATTTCCGGACACCGAACCACCGATGACCAACGGCTTCGTGTAGATCCCGCTCGTGCGTTTTGGCGCGCTCGTGCGCTTCGCCGTGTTCGCCGGTTGGGACGGATGGGCCGCGGTGAGCGCGACTCCTCCCGAGACAGCCACCAGAGCGGCGGACGCCGCGATCATGCCAATCGATTTTGCACTGAATTTCTTCATGCTACTTGGATCCCCCTTTTATTCCTTCCTGTAATTTCTTCCGCCAAATTCTTTCGCGCCTTTCGACCGAACCACGCACGGATAAGACCAACTATGCGGGTATCCAGTCTGCAATCGAATGCCGAAAACAGTTCCGAACAAGAAAACGATTCCGGGAAAAACAAAGTCCCTCTTTTTGCCGAATTCTGCTCCAGCAAAGTGTTGCTCAACGAAAATCGGCTGTTTTTGGTCTTGGCAGCGCGCGGGCGGGGCAAATCCAAATCCCGCACGGGCAGACAGCGCTTTCCGAAAGCGTTTGCCCCCAGCGCGCATTCTCCCCTCATCCCTCCTCCATCTATCAATCTAAAAGAAAACGCTTGTGTTGTCAATAACGTTTTCGGTGTTAATTTTGCTTTCTCTGTGTCGTTCGACAGCCGCATTTTCCGGCTTGTACTTTTTTTACCGAAACGGAACCGGACAATCCGGTTCTCCGTCAACCACCCGGGAAGACATTTCGGGTCCACGACCGGGCCCGCGGGGTGGGGGGATGCTCCATTGGACTGCCGTTTCGCTCGTCTGACCGCACGCGCGTCGTCCATTCCGATTGCGCTGTTGCTCACGTTCGCCACGATGGCGGGCACTGCCGGAGCACATCCGACGCCTGTCAAAAAGCAATCCATCGGCCGCCTGGGCGCAAGTCCATCCGCAACCGCATTGCCGAAAGAGACCGCATCGCCGTTTGGCCGCTCATTCCAAAGATTTGTGGCGGACAGACAGAGTGTCGTGGGAGCGGCGGTCTACGACACATTGAACAAAAGATGGTATACCTACCATCCGGAGTGGCGGTTTGACACGGCGAGCATCGTGAAAGTCAGCATCATGGGCGCCCTCCTGTACGATGGACGGCAGCCCGGTCAGATACTGGGCGAAGACAGCCGCGAATTGATGAACCCGATGATCGAGGACAGCAGCAACAGCGCGGCCACCGCACTGTGGAATACGGCCGGACGAGCGCACGGCATCGCGTCATTCTTGCAAAAGGCGGGCCTGACGCACACTGCGCCGGGCCGTGACGGCTACTGGGGACTCACGACCACGACAGCTCCCGATCAGGCGCAGATGATCCGCATCTTCGCCTATCCGAACCGTCTGCTAAACGCTGCGGAACGAACGTACGGCCTGGCGCTGATGGAAAACGTGGTGCAATGGGAAGACTGGGGAGTGTCTGCAGGACCCGGCTCCGCAGTGACAGTGGCGTTGAAAAACGGCTGGTTGCCACTCTCGTCGGGAAACTGGGAAATCAACAGCGTCGGCTGGGTGAAAGGCGACGGCCGCAACTACGCGATCGCCGTGCTCACACGCCACAATCCAACTGAAATGTACGGCATCTCAACCGTTCAGGGTATTTCGCGCATCGTGTGGCAGGCGCTGGGGAACGCGCGTCAGTCCGACCGGCGCACGTAGCGCGTGCGCGAACGATACTGCATGGGCGCCCGAAACACATAACGCGCGGGCGCGCTGAACACGTGGACAAGCCGCGTGAACGGCGTGATGCCGAACAGCACAAAGGACGCGACGATGTGAATCTGGAACAGCAGGGGCACATGCGCCATCAGTTCAATGCGCGGCTGGAAAGTAAACAGACTGCGCACCCAGGGGCCGACCGTCGTGCGGTATTCATACGGACCGAAAACGGTATCCCAGATTGTCGTCATCGCCTCGCCCAACGCGATCACGATCCACAGGACAATATCCGTGACATAGTCGGAGATGTCCGAATTGGCTCTGACGCGCTCGTTGAAGATGCGGCGCAACAGCAGAATCGTGATGCCGACAAGCGTGACAAACCCGAACAGACCGCCGAACAGCTCGGCGTTCATGTGATAGAATTTGTTGGATATGCCCAGCCGATGATAGAATTCGATCGGCACCAGCAGCCCGAACACGTGTCCCACGATGACAAACAGCAGTCCCCAGTGAAACAGCATGCTGCCGATGCTCAGCCAGCGTTTCTCAAACAGTTCGCTTGACTTGGAAGTCCAGCTCATTGGATGGTACGCATAGCGATACATGGACCCGAACACCATGGAGCCGAGGCAGATGTAGGGAAATACCGCCCACCAGAACATCGACACGAGGAACCCTCCTCTATCTTGGAAATACTCTTCGATCTCTACTCGTAATGCAGCGGATAGGGCATTTCCTCGGGATCTTCCTCCACGACCGCATCCGTCTCAGCCGTATCCGCCTTATCCGCCGCATCCAGGTCCGGGACAGCACCCGGACGCTCCTGCGGCGCGGGAGTGTCGGGCGCATCCGGCAGGATGTCGACCAGCGCGGAGAATACAAGACGGTAGACACTGCCGGCGGGAAGTTTCTCCTGCACGCTCCGGCACATCCGTGCAATCCTTGTCTCCAG
>JAJZZT010000053.1 GCA_021797415.1 Bacillota bacterium | reverse complement strand
GATGCCGAACGTCTCGTTCAGTTCTCGCGTCCATTGCAGCACAAGCGATGCGGGAACAAGCACGAGCGCTTTCTTGACCAACCCCCGCACCATGTACTCCTTGAGGATGAGCCCCGCCTCAATGGTCTTTCCGAGTCCAACCTCGTCGGCAAGCAGCGCGCGACCGCGCAGATCGTTGATCGCACGGGTGGCTGTGGCGATCTGGTGTTCAAACGGGACCAGGTTGGGCAGCAGTGAGAGACAGGTCAATCCGTCAAACGACAGGGAGAGAGATTCCTGTTCCGCCTCATAGGCGAGCCGGAACATGGACCATTTGCCCGCCGGCATTCCTCCGCGGGAAACGAGGTTGTCCTGCAGATCGTGACTGATCTCGTAACGGTACATGTTTGGCGAAACCTCCCATCTGCAGTATGTCCGTTTATGCGAGTGGCGATAAGGCGGAATTCCATGTATACTGTGTTGAGGAATGATCGCCTGCTTATCGGACTTTACACATGTGCCTAGGCGCGCGGTTTGACAACGGAACAAGCGGATGAGGATTGCGGGAGAGAGCGGGTGAAACCGCCGCCGAAGGAGCAATCCGGGAGGCCGGTCCCGGAGAATCTCTCAGGCAAGCTGTACCGCAATGTGACGCGACTCTGGAGAGCGCTATTTCGCTTCTGGGAATAGCCACCAAAGGGGAAAGCCACGGTCGATTATCGGTCCGTGGGGCAACTCTCAGGTAACGGGACAGAGGGGATACCAGGCGGGAGACACGGGACGGATCGGTTTTTGGATTTTATCCCAGGTCTCCGAGGTATCCTCTTTTTTGTGCTCTGCCCACTTTTTGAACAACCTCTTTGTGGTTTGTGCCAAAAGGGTCAGAAATACGAGGAGGAGTCAGGAACATGTCGGCATCCCTTCGCCGCACGCCGCTTTTCCCGCTCTACGCCCGTTACGGCGGACGGACGGTCGATTTCAACGGCTGGCTGATGCCCGTCCAATTTTCGGGCATTCTCGCAGAACACGCCGCAGTGCGCGAAAAGGCGGGGCTGTTTGACGTGTCGCACATGGGCGAAATCGAGGTCAGTGGCGCACACGCTTTCGCCGCGCTGCAGTGGCTGCTGACCAACGACGTGTCCCGCCTGCCCGTCGGGCGCGCCATGTACAGCCCTGTGTGCCATGAGAACGGCGGCACGGTGGACGATGTCATCGTCTACCGCCTTGCGGACCATCGCTATCTGGTCGTGGTGAACGCGGGCAACATTGAGAAGGATCTCGCCTGGTTCCAGCGGCATGCGCGGGGCGCGACGGTGGTCGACCGCTCGGTGCAGTACGCGCAACTGGCGCTTCAGGGTCCGCTTGCGGCCGCTATTTTAGACGATGTTGCGGGCGTCTGCGGCGCGGAGTTGCCGTACTACGGCTTTGTCCAGGATGTGTCCGTCTGCGGATGTCCTTGTCTGGTGTCGCGCACCGGGTACACAGGGGAGGATGGCTTTGAATTGTACATGCGGCCGGATTGCGCCGAAACGGTCTTTGCCGGGCTGCTCGCGGCTGGCGCGGCGAAAGGTCTCGTGCCTGCGGGACTCGGGGCGCGCGATACGTTGCGCCTTGAGGCGAGACTGCCGCTGTACGGACATGAACTGGCGGACGACATCACGCCGCTTGAGGCGGGGCTGCAATCGTTCGTCAAGTGGGAAAAGGGAGATTTCTGCGGCCGTGAGGCCCTGAAACAGCAGGCCGACGGCGGTCTGCTGCGGAAGTTGCGCGGCTTCACCCTGTTGGAACGCGGCGTTCCTCGCGCAGGACACACGGTGCACGCGGACGGGACGTCAACCGATGACGCCGTGATCGGCCGCGTGACAAGCGGCACCATGAGTCCGACGCTGGGGAAGGGAATCGGGCTCGCGCTGATGGACCAGGGCCGTGGTTCGCCCGGTGAGCGCGCGATTGTCGATGTGCGCGGGCGCCGCATCCCGGCGCAGTTTGTCAAAGCGCCCTTTTACAGGCGGACCACCTGATCGATATGTGTCTGTCTTGAAAATGACTTCTGCCAGCCGCCAGTATCCCCCGGAGACCGGGGACATGGGATCCACCCGCATCGCCTGCCCCTCAAAGACTGGATCCCATGTCCCCAGGCTCCTGCTCAAACACCGCTATCGCGGAACTCGCGACGAGCGAAGGGATACTGGCGGCCCAGCAAACCTTGTCCATGGCGCGGAACTCGCGACGAGCAAAGGGGATGACGACGCCCCGGCAAGCATTGTCCATACCGCAAAACTCGCCGGGCATAGGGTAGGGCATCGTCCCAGTCCATTTTCATCCTGCCGAAAAGGGGAGTTGTTCCTATGAAATCTTTCGCATACCTGCCCCACACAGAGGGCGACAGAAGTGTCATGCTGGACCGTCTTGGCATGCGGGACGCGGGCGACCTGTTTGCCGATATCCCGCCGGATATCCGGCTGGATCGTCCCCTTCGCCTGCCCCCCGAGCTTGGCGAATGGGAGTTGCTGCAGGACCTGCGCGCACTGGCGAACCGCAATCTCACCGTGGACGACGCAGTCTCGCTGCTTGGCGCGGGAGCGTACAATCACTTCATCCCGAGCGCGGTGGAAGCGATCGTCGGCCGGTCTGAATTTTATACGTCGTACACGCCGTATCAACCGGAAATGAGCCAGGGGATGCTGCAGGCGACGTATGAATACCAGAGTCTTGTCGCGGAACTGCTCGGCCTGGATGCGGCAAACGCATCGCTTTACGACGGCGCGACGGCGGTCGGAGAGGCCGCGGCCATGGCCTGCGCCCACACCCGGCGCAACAAGGTGCTGGTATCGGCCACCGTCCACCCCGAGTACCGGGCGGTGCTGCGCACGTACGCGCGCGGTCAGCGCATCGAAGTGCGGGAGCTTGGCGCACTTGGCCATGCGCTGCGTCGGGTGACGCTGGAGGAGGCGATCGCGGATGACTGCGCGGCGGTGGTCGTGCAGTATCCGAACTTTTTCGGTTCCATTGAGGATGTCCGCGCGTTTGTCGAGTCGGCCCACGCGGTTGGGGCGCTGCTCATCGTGAGCGCGAATCCGATTGCACTCGGCATTCTGGAGGCGCCGGGCCGGCTTGGCGCCGACATCGCCGTCGCGGAGGGCCAGCCGCTTGGCAACGCGCTTGGTTTCGGCGGACCGTATCTCGGCGTGATGGCGGCCGCGCAACCGCTCGTGCGGCGCCTGCCGGGAAGGATCGCCGGACAGACGAAAGACCGCGCGGGCCGCCGCGGGTTCGTCCTTACGCTCCAGGCGCGCGAACAGCACATCCGGCGAGAGAAGGCTTCTTCCAACATCTGCTCGAATCAGGCGTTAAACGCGCTCGCGGCGGCCGTCTACCTGTCGTGCATGGGGCCGCGGGGCCTGCGCGAGGTGGCGCGGCAGTGTTTTGACAATGCCCACTACGCGGCCGCGCGTTTCTCGCAGGCAGGGTTCCCCCGCAGCGGCGCGGACCCGTTTTATCACGAGTTCGTCCTGCCGCTCGGACCGCGTGCTGTAGAAATCCGCGCGGATCTCCTGCGCCACGGGATTCTGCCCGGACTCGAACTGGGGGAATACGATCCGGAACTGGCGGGCAACGCACTGGTTGCATTCACCGAACTGACCGGCAGGGCGCAGATTGACGCGGTTGCAAAGCGATTGGAGGCGTGGGCGTGACAGTGACAAATCGTGACACGACGGATTATCCACTGATATTTGAACGCAGCCGGCCGGGCCGCACGGCCTGGAGCCTGCCTGCGCCAAGCGTACCGCGCGCACCGCTGGAGGAGCACATTCACCCCGCGTACCTGCGAAAGACTCCGCCGGATCTGCCGGAGGTCAGCGAGGTTGACGTGATCCGCCACTACACGGGCCTGTCACAACGCAATCACGGCGTTGATTCAGGGTTCTATCCGCTCGGATCGTGCACCATGAAATACAATCCGAAGCGAAACGAGGCTGCCGCCCGACTGCCCGGATTCACCCGGATTCACCCCTTGCAGCCGGTGGAGACGGTGCAAGGCGCGCTTGAGTTGTTCAAACGGCTGGAAGAGTACTTGGCCGAGATCACGGGAATGGACGCGATCAGCCTGCAACCCGCAGCCGGGGCGGCGGGAGAATGGACCGGCCTCATGATGGTGCGCGCTTATCACGAAGCGCGGGGAGAGGAACGGCGCAACAAGGTGATCGTGCCCGACTCGGCTCACGGGACCAATCCTGCGAGCACCGCCGTGGCGGGCTTTCGGACGGTGACCATCCCCTCCGGTCCGGACGGCGAAGTCGACCTTGAGGCATTGCGGGCCGCTGTCGGTCCCGATACCGCCGCGCTCATGCTGACGAATCCCAATACGCTCGGACTGTTTGAGGGCAGGATTCGCGAGATCGCGCGCATTGTCCACGACGCCGGCGGGCTGCTCTACTACGACGGCGCCAACGCCAACGCGATTCTTGGCTACGCGCGACCGGGCGACATGGGATTCGACGTGGTGCACCTGAACCTGCACAAGACGTTCAGCACACCGCATGGCGGCGGCGGGCCGGGAGCGGGGCCGGTCGGCGTCAAACGGGCGTTGGAACCGTACCTGCCCGCGCCGCGCATCGTGCGCGACCAAGCTGGACTGTGGCGGTTCTCAAGTGATTTCCCGGCGAGCATTGGCAAGGTGAAGGGATTTCACGGCAATTTCGGCGTTCTCGTACGGGCGTACGCCTACATCCGGACGCTCGGGGCGGACGGACTGAAGCGCGTGGCGGAGGACGCCGTCCTAAACGCAAATTACTTGCGCAAGCAGCTTGAGAAACACTACCATATCCCCTATGATCGACTGTGCAAACACGAATTTGTCGCTTCCGGCAAACCGTTGCGCGCGTTTGGCGTGCGCACGCTCGATGTGGCCAAACGTCTGATCGATTTTGGCTACCACCCGCCGACGGTCTATTTTCCGCTGAATGTCGAAGAAGCCTTGATGATGGAACCGACGGAGACGGAAAGCCGCGAAACGCTCGACGCGTTTGCCGCGACGCTGATCATCATCGCGCAGGAGGCGAAAAGCGCGCCGGAGCTGCTCCGCGATGCGCCGCACGCAACGCCGGTCTGTCGCCTGGACGAGACGCTGGCGGCGCGCAACCCGGTGTTGCGCTACCGCGCGCAGGCCGGCGGAACTGGGGAATAGGAGGACTTGATCCCCTATTCCCCAGGCGACGCATGCAAATGGCGGAAGGGGTTCATGCTTGCGGAAGGAGTTTTTGTCTGTGAAAAAGGTGCTGGTTCTGCACGGCCCCAATCTCAACCTGCTCGGCAGGCGCGAGCCCGCCGTGTACGGACTGACGACGCTGGCGGAGATCGACCGTTCCCTGACGGAACTGGGGGCAGAACTTGGCCTTGCGGTGGAATGTGTGCAATCCAACCATGAAGGGGTGCTGGTGGATCGCATTCAAGGCGCGATGGATCATTTTTCCGGGCTCATTATCAATCCTGGCGCGTTTACGCACTACAGCATCGCGCTGCGCGATGCGATCGCCGCGGCCGGAATCCCGACGGTCGAGGTTCATCTGTCCAATGTGCATGCGCGTGAGGAGTTCCGCCGCCATTCGGTGATCGCTCCGGTGGCCGTCGGGCAGATTGCCGGATTTGGCGCGCTCGGGTACAGCCTGGCGCTGCGCGCCCTGGCGGGTCTTAACGACATTTAAACAGGTCATCTGAACGGGCGGGTTCAATTCGGACAACGCCGAGCAGATGAATTCTTCTGGACGACATGTTCCATGATAAGGGGGTCTGTCCGTGCTTTCGCGTTTGGATAAGGTCCGTCGGCATGCCGTGGGAGCGGGAGTGGACGCGCTTTTCGTCTGGTCGCAGCCGAATGTCCGGTATTTGACCGGATTCTCCGGGTCGGCCGGATATGTGTTTCTGTCCGAACGGGGGACCGTCCTGCTGACGGATTCGCGCTACGGCGCGCAGGCGGCTCAGGAGGCGCCCGGCGTCGATGTGCGCGTGATGGCCGGACGCGGCTATCGGCCGGGGGGAGAGGCGTTTTTGCGCGCGCTGGCCCAACTGGTTGAGGAGAGCGGAGCGAAAGTCGTGGGACTGGAGAGCGACCGCGTGGTCATCAGTGAATTTCTTGCGCTGCAAGGCGCGGGATTGCCCGTGCGGTTTGAACCTGTGGCAGGCTTGGTCGAAGGGGTGCGGGCGGTCAAAGAGCCGCGCGAACTGTCCCTGCTGCGCGACGCGGCGGCTTTGGCGGACGACGCTTTTGCGCACATCCTGCACTTCATCCGGTCGGGCGTCACAGAGGCGGCCGTGGCCATGGAGCTTGAACAGTTCATGCGCCAGCGGGGAGCCTCCGGCACGGCGTTTGACACGATCGTCGCAAGCGGAGAGCGTTCGGCCATGCCGCACGGTACGGCGTCGGCGCGCGTGATCGGCGAAGGCGAGTTTGTCGTGTTGGATTTTGGGGCGGTGCTTAACGGCTATCGTTCGGACATGACCCGCACGGTCTGTGTGGGACGGCCGACAGAACGCATGCGGGAGTTGTACGGCCTTGTGCTTGCCGCGCACTGGCGGGGAATGGCCGCGGTGCATGGCGGAGCCCCGGCCGCCGCGGTGGACGAGGCGGCGCGCGGCGTGATCAGGGCTGCCGGGTACGGCGACGCTTTTGGCCATGCCCTTGGTCACGGACTTGGCCTGGAGACGCATGAGGCGCCGCGACTTGCGTCCGATTCACCGGACGTGTTACAAGAAGGAATGGTGGTCACGGTTGAGCCTGGCGTTTATATCGAAGGGTTCGCGGGAGTCCGCATCGAGGACGCCGTTGTCGTCGGGCGTGACGGCTGCGAGTCTCTGGCGCGATCGGACAAGGAATTGATCATACTATAGCGATCAAAGGATGTGCGGAGGAATGATATCAAGCAACGACTTCCGGCCGGGAACGACCATCGAGTACGATGGCGCGATCTGGCGGGTCATCGAGTTCATGCACGTCAAACCGGGAAAGGGCGCCGCATTTGTCCGGACGAAACTGAAAAACATCCGGACGGGCGCGGTGAAAGAAACCACGTTCCGGGCGGGCGAAAAGGTGGCGCGCGCGCGGATCGAGAACCGCCAGATGCAGTACCTGTACAATGACGGATCCAATTACACGTTTATGGATTCGGAGACATTTGAACAGTTGAATATACCGAGAGAACAGCTCGAATACGAGATCAATTTTCTCAAGGAGAACATGAACTGCATCGTGGTCCTGTACGAGGGCGAGGCCATCGGCGTCGATCTCCCGAACACCGTGGAGCTCACCGTGGTCCAGACGGAGCCGGGCATTCGCGGAGACACGGCGACAGGAGGCAGCAAGCCCGCCAAGCTGGAGACGGGCTACTCTGTCCAGGTGCCCTTTTTTATCAACGAGGGAGACCGGCTCATCATCGATACGCGCAGCGGACTGTACGTATCGCGCGCGTGATCCGTGCCCGCGCCATCGGCAAGGTTTGCTGGACCGGCGCCATCCCCTTTGCTCGTCGCGAGTATCGCGAAGCGGTCCGAAAGCGTGCTTAGACGCCGTTATGTCCTTTGCCCGTCGAGTATCGCGAAGCGGTCCGAAAGCGTGCTTAGACGCCGTTATGCCCTTTGCCCGGCGAGTATCGCGAAGCGGTCCGAAAGCGTGCTTAGACGCCGTTATGCCCTTTGCTCGTCGCGAGTTCCGCGAAGCGGTGTCTGAGCAGGAGCAAAGGGCATAACGGCGGCCGGCACATCACACCGGCACATAACGGCGGCCGGCACAGACATGTTCAGCGCAACGCGCGCTTTTGCAGCCAACTGAACACCCACATCATGAGCAGAAGAAATATAATCAAGAATGCCACAATCCACCGTGTGACAAGCATCATCGTCACTCCCACCCGATCATTCACTCCCTTTTAGAGGTTGTTCAAAAAGGGGGCAGAACTCCCCGGCACTGGCGGAGTCATCGCCAGAAATACTCCCTCGCGTACCAAGAACGTACGCTCAGTCCGTATTTCTGGCTGCTTCCAAGGGGACATGGGATAAAGTCCACTGTACATTCGGTTGATCCCATGTCCCATTGCACTGTGCGGGTCAACCCTGCCCACTTTTTGAACAGGCTCTTTTATCGGTGAGCAGTCCTCTCTCCTGTAATGTATCCACCAAACGAATGTCCGGTGCAGGACGGATCACCCGCCTTCCCGGAAATACCG
>JAJZZT010000490.1 GCA_021797415.1 Bacillota bacterium | reverse complement strand
CGGCTCGATATCGCGTATAACGGGGTGCAATACGCCCCAGACCGACGAAAGTGGAGCGTATATATCTCTCTTATTACATATTGTGGAGCGCGGCGTCCGTAGGTATAAATTTCAGCGGGAATCTAGGATATACGATACTTCGTCGTACTTTCAATGGCCATCCTCCACCAGCCCGGCCACAGGGATCTGGATCGTCCGCCACTCTACGCGCAAATGAATGCGCTGCTCCCGGGAGTCCAACTTCTCCGCGGTTCCTGTCCAGGTTTACGCGCACCCGCCCTTTCCCATAGCGGCGCGAATGATTACGGTGCAGACCGACCATGGGTGCGTTACGCATCATTCGATCCGCCACCACGTGGCTTGTGGCGGCGGTCCTGCCGGCGGCACAAACCGACAGGTTCCCGCACACCAGTCCACAAGAATCAAGACTCAAGAAATTGGAGGACTTCTTCCCAGGCATCCTGGGCAGCTTCGCGGTCGTACATAGGGCGCGTCTCGTTGAAGAAGGCATGCGGAGCGCCTGCATAAACCTTGTAGGTAAATAATTTACCTTCATCTTCCATGGCGCGCTGAAATTCGGGCACGAGGTCGGTGATTCGGCGGTCCTTTCCGCCGTACAGGCCCAATACGCGGGCCTGGATATTGGGAACGCGGTCCAGAGGTGGATTGTCTCCGTAGAAGATAACCGCCTTCCAAAGTTCAGGGACGAGCGTGGCCATGTGGATTGCGATGCCACCCCCCATGCAGAAGCCGAGGTCAGCGATGCGGTCGTGATCGACTTCCGGACGCCGGCGGAGATAGGCGACGGCCTGCGCCAGTTCAGCCGCGAAGGCGGCACGCTGACCCTGTGTCATGATGCGCATGAGCGTGCGCAGAGCACGTTGTTCCTCGGGAGTCTGGGAGGCCAGTGCCTCTTCCATGCGCGCCGGGTCGCGCTGGACTTCAGGTGGGGCTTGGCGAAGAAACGTCATCCCGGCCATGATGTTATCCGGACGCATCGCCTCGCGCCATTCTCCGGTGTAGAGGTCGGGAGCAAGGGCAACGTACCCCTGCTCTGCAAAACGGCGGGCCACCCCTTTGATCTGGTCGTCAAGCCCCCAGATTTCGTGCACCACAATAACAGCTGGACGGCGTTCGACCGCGTCCGGAAAGACAATGTACCCTTCAAGGGTGCGGGCGCCGGCAGGAAACGTGATCATCTCTTCATGCATGATGGGAACTCCTCTCTTCAGATACAGGGCGGCTTCCGAAAGAAAAGGCCGCATCCCGGTCGGTAGAATTGGCAGGACAGCAGGTATTCCTGAGGAATCCTGCCCACCGCGTCTTAGGTGAAAGCAAGGCTCATTGCCTCTTGCTCCTGCTGGTGTGTCGGGTCTCGCTTTCAACCCACCCGCCGTCCGTTTCGGAGACAGGCATACATTCGTCAAGTTCCGCAGTAGAATGCGTGAGTTCCGCCCTGTCCTGGTAGACGAATCTCCCCCCGCGTAGCCAGGAGGCTCCGGCCGCAATGAGGCTCATGACGGCGGCAAAGGCCAGCACCATGACCAGGCCATGTTTAAAGGGCCCCGCAATCAGAGAGGGGAAGAACTCGCGTCCGGTAAGGCGGGCGGCATCAACGGCCGGCAGAGCCGAAAGCACCTTGGGACCCAAGAGAGTCGCCAACGGATTGTATCCAAGAAAGGCGGCGAACAGGTAGCTTACGGGTGGAAGGCGGGACAGAGGACCGGCTATGGTCGCCGGCAATCCGCTTCGGGTCAGACCCCCGAACATGGCGGACGGCACCGTTGAGGACAGCCCCACAATCATAAGGGAAAAGAAAATCCCGATAGAAAGCGGCATGCCAGTGTTCTGGAAGGTGCTGCGCATACCCGAGGCGGCGCCCCGATGCCTGGCGGGTACGCTATTCATGATCCCGGTGGTATTGGGCGCCGAAAACAAGCCGAAGGCCACCCCATTGAAGAACAGAACCGTCGCAAACGGCAGATAGGAGAAATCGACAGGGAGACTCATCAGGAGGGCGAAGGTGCCCGCGGCGAGAATCATGCCGCCGGTGGCAAAGGGGCGCGCGCCATAGCGATCCGAAAGCCAGCCCGACGCCGGTCCCGCGATGATGAATCCGGCTGTGAGCGGGAGCATGTAGATCCCCGCCCACAGCGGTGTCTGCACAAAGTTGTAGCCATGGATGGGCAGCCAGATTCCTTGCAGCCACATGATCAGCATGAACTGCAGACCACCCCGCCCAATGGAGGAGACGAGACCGGCCACATTGCCGAGGGTGAAGGCGCGGATCCGAAACAGGCCAAGGGTGAACATCGGTTCCCGAACGCGCGCCTCAATGAACCCGAACAGGATGAGGATTCCGCTTCCTCCCGCCATCATCATGATCACGAACGGGTTTTGCCATCCCATGGCAGAGTGCCCGTACGGTTTAATTCCGTATGTGATCCCGACCAGAAGAAGGGTTAGGCCAGCGGCGAAGGTTAGGTTGCCCCACCAGTCGATGTGGGCCTGGTGCCGCTCACCGAGTTCTCGTAACTGGAGATAGGCCCAGACTGTTCCGAAGAGGCCGACCGGAACGTTAATCAGAAACACCCCGCGCCAATTGATGGCGGCAAGCACTCCGCCCAGCAGCAGTCCGACAAATTGACCGACCAGCCCTGCGATCTGGTTGATACCGATGGCCATTCCCCGCTCGGCTGAGGGAAAGGCGTCGGTAAGGATGGCGGCGGAGTTGGCCATGAGCAGGGCACCGCCAATCGCCTGTACCATGCGGAAGCCAATCAATTCTATCGCCCCGGCGCCACCGCGGCTCCAGGTCAAAGACAGCAGCACGGATCCCAGGGTGAAGACCGCAAACCCCAGGTTATACATCCGTACTCGTCCGAATATGTCGCCGATGCGGCCGAAGGTTACCACCAAGACGGCCGTCAGCAGCATGTAGCCCATCAGGATCCACAAGAGGTAGCTGAAATTGGCCGGGTCGAGCGGGTTGAGACGAATGCCTCGGAAAACCGCTGGCAGGGCGATGATGAGGCTAGACATGTTAAGGGTGGCCATCAGCATACCGAGGGTGGTGTTGGAGAGCGCAATCCACTTGTAGGCGATCCCAGACCCGCCCGACTTTATGGTCATGGCAGCACCTCCTCCGGGTGAGTCGTGTCATTGCAGCGTTTGATTTCTTCCGACACCGCTGTGTATCACCCTCTCTGCTTGCGAACGTACCTGTGTCAGAAGGTGCTCAAGCACCGACTGTTCCTCCGGGCTAAGACCGACAAGGATCTGTGCGGCGGTGTCATGCAGAAGAGCGGCCCACCGTTCGATACGCGCCGTGCCTTCCGCCCTGAGCGTGATCAGCACCACCCGCTCGTCGTCACTCTTTCGCGACCGCGTGATCAACCCCTGGCGCTCCAAGCGCTTGCAGGCGATGGTCGCCGCGCTTTGTCCGATCCCCAGGCGGGAGGCCAGTTCGCCCACGCTGAGCGTGCCGGCCTTGCCGAGCAGACGCAACAGCCAGTACTGTTCCGCAGTGATTTCCCCCCGCCGCACCGGATGCGTGAACCACCGCAACAATCGCATCAGTTCCAGAAGTTCACCGATCAGTTGCTCCGAAGCCACGACTTCATCCTCCCAGGTACTTTGACCCAACATTATATTGATCGTCAATTCATGTCAAGTCTCACGTTATCCGGGCCTGAATCCACAACGGTATGTGCAGTCACCACAGTCAGTGGGTCATGCCACAGTCGTCTATGAATGGGCACACGAATTACGTCCCGTTCGTATGTGCAAGGTTACAAAATGTATCATACACGCATGTTCCACCTATCGCCTGTAACCAAAACGGATCTCGAACCGTCTAGGGGACATGGGATAAAGTCCCCTGGTCGTTTATCAAAAGCGCAGTCAGATTTGATGGAGAGAAATCGGGCTGGACTGACGCCATACCTGCTGGAGGTCTCGATCAATGCGAAAACGAACGGTGTTCACCCTACTTACGCTGGTGGTCGTCGGCACATTCGGCGCGGTGGCAAAAGTCCGGTCCTCGACACCCGCGGCATCCTCCGTGACCGCCGCCGCCACGCTCTCCAAGCCCGCCGCCACACTCTCCACGCCTTCACGCACATGGGTTGAGAGTTATCCGGCACTCTTGCGGTACTCTGACATTCCCGTGCTCGTGCCCGCCGCGGGCAGCATGACCCGAATCAACACGTTGACATCCAGTCCGAGTACACCGGACACGCTGTCCGGCACGATGGTCGACGCGAGCCGTGACGGATACCAGATCACTCTCGCCTATACCTCGCTGCCTCCCTGGTCCACGCAGGAGCCGTACTTTCTCGGCAATCGAACCGCGTTTTCCTTTTCTGGCGCGAAGGCCACACCCAGTTCCGCCACTTGGCTCTGGCTCGGGCTCGCGCCCAACACAAATTTCGATCATCTGCCCGGACTGCCCGTCGCCTTGTCCGACGGGGTCACGGGGTATCTGACTTATTTTCGCAATATCACGGGAAACGGCGGCAGCAGCACCACGCTCACCTGGAAGACGGGCGCCTTCCTGTACCAGGTCAGCGTCCCGATCGCCGCCGGTTCGGGAGGACGCACCGCCGCGCTCACGCTGGCCCGCGACATGACGCCCCTCACGGTTCACGGCGTGCAGGATGTGATCGCCAAGCCGTTTCACGTGCTTGCTGCCAGCGAGGGTCAGAAGTCGTCCGCCTATCGTGACACCGTCAAACTTTCCCTCGACCTGTCGTCACTGCCCAAATCCCTCGACGAAACGCTGCCCATCGCCGACGGAGCCATGTATCCCCGGTACGAATCAGGCGTCCACGAAGGTACCGGACGAGGCTACCGCTGGCAATTTCAAATGACACCCACGCACACGCCAACCCTCATTCCGACATACACACTTTCCCACGTGCGCGTGTCGGGACAGGCGCACGCCGGCGGCACAGTGCAGGTGAGCGGTGTGATCTCTCCGAAACCGCCAACTGGCCTGCAGCTCGCGATCACGTGGCCGTACCGGTCGGGGCCGGGACAGGTGCACACCTTCCCGCCGACACAACCGCTTCCATGGTGGGGTACACCCGACAACGTGTCCTTTGATTCTCTCTCGAATGTGCATACAACAGGCAATCACTTTACCGCCAGCCTGCCCATTCCGCTCGCGCTGTACGATCAGGGACTGGGGGCGACGCAAACCAATCGCTGGCAGATTCTAAAGCCTGGCGTCTATCATCCGCAACTCATGGTAAACAGCGGACAAGGCAGCGCAGTGACGCTCTCGCTGCGCATTTTGCCCGGAACCAAACCCTTACTTCCCGGCTACCAGGCCGGACCCTACCTCAGCGACGGACATTTCTTGCCGCCAGTGGCCGCCAACAATCTCGCGTACTATGGCCTCGGATCCGGCACACAGCCCACCAGCGTCCCGCTGCTTCTGCCCGCATGGGTTCCAGGGGCGACCGACCCGTACTCGATATCTTTCCAGTTCCCTCTCACCAGCGTACAGACCATCCCTGGCGGGTACGCGGCGATTCAGTTTAATCAGGGGATCAATGAGCGTGGCGGACCGGCGCCCAAGCCGTGGCCCGCAGATCTGTCTCAAGCCACGCTCGCCGTCTATGGCGTCCGGGGAGCGCCAAGCCCGTACGCAGATCAGATTGCTCACGTGTCCGGTCGCCTTGTCGCCATCGGTCCTTACTCCGGGCGTGTGTACAGTCTGCCTTCCGGCACACTCGTCACCGCAACGATCGACGGGACGCACTACGGCGTGTTTGCCGCCCAGTCCGCCACAGCGTCCGACACCCTCGCCACGGCGCGCAGTTTGACAGAATTAAATGCAGGATCGCCCACCGACGCGGCGAGCGTTGTCCTGCTCTACGCATCGCTGTTGCGATCGTCGCAGCGCGGGAACCAACCCGGATGGACCGGCGCCTATACCCAGCTCTGGTCGCACAATCAAGCACAGCCGCATCGGACGCCCGGAGAACGGCATCTTGACTCCATGCTGTCACGTTGGCGCGGAGTGCAGGTGCGGATCCTGTCCGTACATGGCCCGGTCGTGACCGCCGAATTTTCCGGTGTTCCCGCCGGAACCAACGCTGCGGCGCACTTCACCGCCCGCATCCGCGTTGGACAGTCCGGGGAGTTGCATCTGCTCACAACCGGGCGCTGATGCACACGCAAACCGTCTGATGTGCCAAAGGCTTGATGTGCTAAATGCTTGATGTGCCAAAGGCCGTGTGGGCGCCGATTCCACAACCGACGCAGCGTACCGCACGGCCGCATACCTGCATCCCGTCAACCCTGGTGAAGGGAGCTACTGGTTGTAACCTGACGCCGTCTTCGTTCGTCTACGGCGGGTTTTCGACGTTGATTTCTGGGGTGCGCAGATCGGCTAGGCGGTAAGCGGCAGCAGCATCTACGGGATGCGCGGCAACGGCAAGACGTTTTCTCGGGAGTATGTCACCAATGTATATCAACACAATCTATATCAACCGGTTGACATAGATTGTGCGGTGAAATATACTGTCCCCATGATGTCCGAGTGTCAATCGATTGATAGAGTGTGCACCCGTTGAATCCGTTTTCGCGCGCTCAACTATCAAATAGAACAACAGGGGGAAAAAGGATGACGAGATCGAGAAAATGGGTTCAAATCGCATTTGTTCCAACTGCCTTGACGACTCTCATGTTCGCCGGAACGACGGGAACGTCGTTAGCGAAAACCAATCCTAATGTAACCATTACGCTCCTGAACTCCAAGTCTCAAATTGAGACTCAATTACAGCAAGCGGTTGCACAGTTTCATAAACAGTATCCGTCGATCACGGTCAATGTGACGCCGGTGCCGTCAACGGGTACACCCCTTCAGGCTGAACAAGCGCTCTTGGCATCGGGCAATGCGCCAACCATCTACATGGGCGATCCTTCGGATGTTCTGCAACTGACCAGCAAAACCGTGAACCTGACGGGCCAACCCTGGGTCAAGGAAGTCAAACCGAGCTATCTGACGCCTGCCAGAACGAAGAACGGTCAAATCTATGGATTCCCATTTGCCATCGAGGCCTATGGACTCATTTACAACGTCAAGGTCGTCGACAAGGCCATGGGCGGGAAGTTCAATCCTAAATCCATCAACACTCAAGCCGCCTTGAGAAATTTGCTGAGCAAGATTCAAAAATCCGGGGTCGCGGGAGATTACTTTGCTCCGATGAACTGGTCTCTCGGCGCCCATTTCCTTGGCATGGCGTATGGGGATCAGTCGAACAGTCCGGCGAAGGTGGCTGATTTTATCGCCAACCTCGGAGCCGGCAAGGTCAAATTGATCAAAAACAAGGTGTTCAACGGGCTGATGAATACCTTTAATCTTCTGGAGAGCTATAACATCCAAAAAGCCTCGCCATTGGCTGGCCAGTATTCCACGGCAGAAGTGGATCTTGCCACCGGAAAGGTGGGGATATTTTTTCAGGGAGACTGGATCTGGCCGGATCTCCAAACGATGAAATTAAACCCCAACTTGGGCTTCTTGCCTGTTCCGATAAGCAACAATCCAAAACAGTACGGGAACACGCAAATTCCTGTGGGCGCGACCAAGTTCCTGGTGATCAACAGAGTTGACAATTCACCGGCGCAGATTGCGGCCGCCAAGAAATTTTTGGATTGGCTCGCGCTGAGTCCGCAGGGGAAAAGACAATTGGCCGTCAACATGTCTGTCATCCCGCCGTTTAAGAACAATCATTTAATCCCTCCCAATCCTTTGGCTCGCTCCATCGAGGGCTACATGAAGGCCGGCAAAACCACGGAATTCATGGTCACACTGCCGTCCAGTCAATGGCTGGTAAACGGAAATTCGATGGATAAGTATATGGCAGGAGCCGAGACGCGCGCCGCGCTTGCCAATACCATCACAAATTATTGGAAAACTCACAAACTGCAATAGTCTTCTTCATGATTCCATCGCGCTTTGCATGAGCCAGATTTTCGAAGCGATGCAATCTTGGATCCGGGGGGACAAAAGAGCGCCGGAATCGCCGCGCATTTGTCCCCCTGTCTCTGAGGGGAGTGGACGGCGAAGGTGAAACGAGGAAGTTTCAAGAAAATCATGGTTGATTTCATCTTTGGCGGACCGACCTTGATCGCATTTACCACCGTGGTGATCATTCCGTTTTTCTTCGGTGTCTATTTGACGTTCACCAATTGGAACGGACTTTCAAACAACCACCGTTTCATCGGATGGCTGAATTATACTCAGGTTTTCCTGGATCAATCTTTTTGGATCTCCATGGGCGTAACTGTGAAATATGTTCTG
>JAJZZT010000388.1 GCA_021797415.1 Bacillota bacterium | reverse complement strand
TCTTTTGCCATGTTGGAATGTCTGCATCCCCGGCGCCATCTGCGCCAGGTTCTGCAGTTCCTCCTCTCCCACCTGCCGGTGCGTGTGATAAATTTTGAACCAATCAGGACGTGGACATCGTCCCCGACGGCACATGGGTGACGGTTCTCATCACCGTGCCGGGACATGTCGCGATTTAAATTTTAAATCCAGAATGAAAAGGTTTTGCAGCGTCCGCGTAAAGCATTTGTAAAGCGAAGCGATCTTTTGGGGGGACATTGCCCGCGACAGGCCCGTTTGTTCGCGTGTCCACCACCTTTTCCAGCCCGCGAGAGGAATTTTGCGAATAAATGAGCCTGTTCAAAAAGAGGGCAGGGTTGACCCGCGCAGTGCAATGGGACATGGGATAAACCGAGTGTTCAGTGGACTTTATCCCATGTCCCATTGGAAGCAGCCATAAATGCGGACCGAGCGTACGTTTTCGGGTACGTGGGGGAGCATTTCTGATGATGACGCGGCAATGCGCCGAGGAGTTCTGCCCCCTTTTTGAACAACCTCTAAAACACGGCCCCCTTGCGCGGGCCGAAATGCTATCATGGAGGACGACCGGGATACAGTCGGCGGATCATGGTGCAAACTGTACCTGCCGATGGCTTCATTCGCAAAGGAGATGGGGATCATTCGCATCGAGGACATTATTTCCACGCGCCGCAACATCAAGTCATTCAAACCCGACCCGCTTGACGCCGCAAAGCTGGACGCATGGCTCGACTTCGCGCGCTACGCGCCGAACCATCGCATGACGGAACCTTGGGAAATCATCGCCGTGGGGCCGGAAACGCGCAGGAAGTTGAACCACAAGACGGATTTTGGCGGTGCGCCCGTTTTGCTCGCCATCCTCTCACTCCCCGCCAGGACGCCGCTGGATCGCGACGAAAACATGGTCGCCACCGCGTGTTTTCTGCAAAACTTCATGCTTGCCGCGCACGCCGACGGCGTCGGAACGGGAATCTCCTCGCTCGGCAACACGCCGCGCGGCCGCGAGATCCTGCAGGTACCGGACGGATTTGACGTTGTGGGGCTGGTCCCGGTCGGTTATCCGCTGGAAGTGCCCGAGGCGAAGGCGCGCACGCCGATCGCGGACAAACTGCGACGCCTACCCTGAGACCGCCACAGCCGCCCTGCTATCCGGTCCGCCAAGCGCCACGCAAGTTGCGGATCCGGCCCAAGGTGGCGGGCGACGGCAATATGAGCCTTTGCGCCGGAAGAGGAAGACTGCCACGCAAAAGCGCGTTTGACCGTCTCCGCAGTCAATGCACCGTGAAACAATAAATAAGGAATTAAAAATATTTCTTGCTGTCCCACCGCTTCACACTGCGCAAGCGCGTCCTCCAGAGACGGTCCGCCGCCTGTGAGGCCGCATGCGTGCAGGTGCGTCGCGCCCGCGATGCGCTGCAACAACGCGGCGAACGCCGCTCGCTTGCGCTGTGCCTCCACGTCCCGGCTGCCGCGCGTCACAAATACGACGGCCTGTTTTGCGCGCGATTGAACGCGATAGCCGCTTTCGACAAGACGCGCCAAGGCCACTCTGGCGAACACCTCATCGGCCTCTACCGCGTCGAGAAACTCCACGCGGCATCCCGTCGCAGCGGCGGCCGCAGTGTGCACCGCATCCGGGATATCCCGCTTCACATGGCCGGCGGCAAAGAGCATCAGGGGAACGACCACGATCCGGGAGACACCGCGAGAAAGGCACGATGCGACGCCCGCCGCGATACCGGGTTCCGCCAGTTCGAGGTATACGGGCGATATGAGCAAGGAGCGACCGGCTTGCAGACGCCGCAGGCGGTGGGCGGCGAGATCGGCGAACGCCATGAACTCTGCGCGGCCGGCGGGGTTTTTAGTTCCATGTCCGACCAGCAGTACGGCCGTATTCATCTGTATCACTCCCGCAAATAGGATGTCTTGAAAATGTCTTCTGCTAGCCGCCAGTATCCCTTTGCTCCTGCTCGGACACCGCTATCGCTAAACTCGCGACGAGCAAAGGGATGCTGGCGGCCCAGCAAACCTTGTCCGCGGCGCGGAACCCGCCGGGCATAGGGCATGGCACCGGCCCAGCACATTTTCATCCTGCCGATGGCGGCGTGCCGTCCCGCTGTTCCTGCATGATCCCTTCGACCAGGCAGCGCATCACTTCAGGCAATTCGCTCACTGGCACACGCTCGCGATACACGCGCGAACCCTCCGGCGCGACAGCGCCGCCGAGATGGATGTCGACGGCGTCAGTCATCCTCCCGTCCAGGCGGACCTTCGTGCCCTGCAACCCGATGTCCGCCACCTGGTGTTGCCCGCACGAATTCGGGCACCCGGACCAGTGAATGTGCAGCGGACGCTCACTGGCCTCGACCGTATGATCAAGATGGTCGGCAATCGCGCGGGCCACCTGCTTGGTCTCGATGATGGCCTTGTCGCAAAATTGTTTCCCCGTGCAGCTCACGGTGCCCCGCAAAAATGGGTTTGGCATCGGCGACAGGGCGACGATGACATCCTCCGCCAGAAAGGCGTCCAGTTCACTGCGGTGAATGTGCGGCACCACAATATTCTGGCCGGCGGTCAAGCGCACCTGTCCCGTTCCGTACCTGGCGGCCATGTTCCCGATCGCGAGCCATTGTTGCGCCGTGATGCTCCCGACCGGCACAAGCAGCCCGACATACGCGCGCAGCGAATCGCGTTCCCGGTAAATCCCGATGTGATCCCGCCGCTGCGCTCCATGCGGCAGGACGACCGGGGCAGAATCAAAAGACACGCCGGAGCGCTTCCGGACCAGTGAAGCGAACCGCTCCATCCCCCATCGGTCCAGCAGATGGAACAGGCGCGCCTTGTGGCGCTTGTCGCGCGGCCCAAAATCGCGGTACAGTTCCAGGATCGCCCGGCAGACAGGCGCAATCTCCCGGCGCGCGATCGATCCCGGCATCCATTCGGCAATCCGGTGGTACGTCGGACCGAGCGCTCCCCCGACCCGGACGCAAAACCGCACGCGCCCGTCCGCCGCGTGCACGGGAACCACGCCGATATCGTTGATCTCGCTGTGCCCGCAATCATCGGGACAGCCGGTGATTGCAATGTTGAACTTGCGCGGGAGATTGGAAAATTCCCGGTTGCCCACGATCATGCTGTTGACGGCACGCACCGCGTCTTGCACATCCGCCCACTCGCGGGGATCGAGCCCCGCGACAGGACAGCTCATCACATTGCGCGCATTGTCGTGTCCAGTCTGCAACGGAGACAGGCCGACGGCGGCGAGTCGCGCAAAAATGGCCGGCGCATCCTCGATGCGGATCCAGCGCAACTGAACACCCTGGCGTGTGGTGATATCCATGATCGATCGACCATAGCTCTCGGCCAATTTCCCCAGCGTCTTCCACTGCTGCGCTTCGAGTACTCCCGCCGGCACGCGCACGCGCAACATGAAGTGACCCGGCGTGGTGTTGCGCGCGAACAACCCGGCCCAACGCAGCCGCGTCATGTCGTCCTCCGGGATCGAATCGTATCCGCCGGCGGCAAATCGCTTCAGGTCCTCCATGATCAGCAGGCCGTCGCGCGCACTCTTGAGCTCCTCTATCTTGTTCATCCGGATACCCCCTGTGATGAGTTTTTGCGCTGTCCCCCCGCCGATCATTGGGCCTGACTCTCCTGTTCGAACAAATCATCCCGGCGCGTATCCAGGAGCGCCGCGAACACAGACGACTGTGCCATCCACCTTGCGCGGACGCGCACAATCACCGTCAGCGCGATGGCTGAAACGCCCGCCAGCACGGCAAATCCCACCTGGTAATGACCCAGCGTCGCCTTGGCGTATCCGAGAATGATGGGCAGGAAAAAACCGCCCAGCCCGCCCGCTCCGCTTCGTGTCGGAGCCTCCTTCGCCACAAAGATCAACAGCAACAGCACGACGGCCATCGGGATCAATGCGATGCCAAAATCCGCATGCCATCTCGCCGCCTGCGCAATCCGTCCGGCAAAAAAAGTAGCCAGCAGCGTCCCGGTATTGCCCGCGCCAACGAGACCGAGAACGAGTCCTTGGCGGTCCGCTCCGGGCGCGATGGCCAGATGCTCATCCGCCAGGTCCGCCGTGCGCGTCCGGCGCGGATCGACCACCGTCAGCCTGCCTCCGCGTTTGCGCATCTGGACGAGGTACTGCACAAGCGTCGGCTGGCACTCCGCCAGATTGGCGCCAAGCAACAGCACAAATTCCGCGTCTGCAATATCCTCGGCGGGAAACGGCAGACCGCGGTCAAGTCCAAAAGCGGCGTTCATGGCATACGCGGCCGAAGCCATACAGTAGCGGCCATTGTAGTCAATGTACGGCGTGCGCAACGCCACGCGCGCAAACTTTCCAAGCAGGTATGCCTCCTCGTTCAACAATGCGCCGCTCCCGTACACTCCCACCGTCTCGCGGCCGTACAGCGCCTGCAGTTGCGCGACGGAACGCGCCGCATGACGAAGCGCGCGTTCCGTCGAAACCGGAACAAGACCGTCGGATGTCCGCAGAAGCGCCCGTCTGATGCGCCGCTCCACTGCAACAGCGCCGGCGGACATCTGCCCTTTCCGGCATGTTTTTCCGCGAGCGACGGTATGCGTCTGAACGGGTCGCAGGGTGTGGCCGGACGCACTTCGGCGCAACGCACACTGAACACTGCAAAACGGACAATGCGTGACCGGACTCAAAGCGGATTCGCCGCTGCCGGAGGAATCAGGGATGCACTTCATGTGATGTTTTCTCCCGTCAAAGCGGATTTCACATAAAAACTCGTATTTATATGAAATACAATACCGCAAAAACTCCCTATACGTCAACTATAATAACTTTATACGACAGTTTTAATGCTTTAATTTCATTCCATCAGCATATAATCCATAAGGATAGGTCCGGTCATTGCGATTTTGTCATTTTATCTGACGATGGATGGAACCACGAGGGAAGCAATCCGTTTCTACGAGGAAGTGTTCGCCGCGAAGGTCGCCTTTCGCCTGACGTTCGGCGAGATGCCGGGCAATCCTGGATCGTCCATGGCGGACGATGTGAAGGAACGCATTGCGCATGCCGTGTTAAAAGTCAATGAGAGCCGATTGCTGTGCCCAGCCGTCGGCTCTCATTTTTGACAACCGCCCGATGGATGATTCGGCGGCCCCAGCACGCGCATCGTGCATCAGGCACCGCTTTTGCGTTTGAGCCCACCGACGGCGGACGGCTCGACTTCATACTTCATCCAGCGGCGAAACCGTGGAATGAGCCAGTAGTCCACTCCATAGGCGGCGGCGTTGAATCCCGCAATCAAGATGAGCACTTCGATGATGAGCATGTTCGGGTTCGTGCTGGAAGTTCCCGCTAGCAGATAGGAGGTGTTCATGACCGCTCCCATCAGTGCCGCGAAGGTCGTGAAAATACCGAAAATCAGCGCCAGGCCGACCAGCATTTCTCCCCACGACACCAGATAGCTGAAAAACACGGCATCCGGAAGAGCCACCCCATGGATGAACCCGGCATACCAGCCCTGAACACTGGGGTGCGGTCCTTGGCTCAGACTCGCCGCATGCTGCAGAAACCCGGTGATGGCAGTGCCCGCCTTGTTCCCCGTCCAAGCCGGCGAGCCCAATTTTTCGGCTCCGGCGCTCACCCATTGCCATCCAACCCAAACGCGCAAGACTGCCATGATCCAGCGTGCAACCACATGATTGCGCAACCAGGCGACCATCTCGATCCCCTCCCAGTAGTGTAAAATTTCACACTGTTATCGTAACAGGGAGAATCGTTTGCGGAATCACTCGCAAGGATCAATATCGCCGCTGATTACGACTCATTTACTGGTCCGTTTGGATGAATCCGTTGCGCAAGAAGGCCAGAGCCAATATGGCGCCCGTCAGCCCCGCCGCTGTCATCACAGCGTAGTCAGCGCGAAACCCGGCGGAAATCGTCAGCGATCCAAACAGTGCCAGCCCCATTGTCCCACCGACAAATGTCAGCATGTTGAACACCCCAAGCCCCACCCCAAACCTGTCCCGCGGCAGCAAAAGCGTCGCTGCCGTCATGGAGGCTGACTGGACAAAGCCAAATCCCGCCCCGAGGACAACCATACTCGCCAGCATCAAGGGGTTCCCGACGCCGCCAAAATTGATCAGCAAGCCGCACGATCCCAGCGCGGTTGCAAACATGCCGACCACAACCAGGGTTCTGCTGCCCCATCGATCGGTGAGTTGCCCCGCAACAGGCGCAGCGATCATGATGACGAGCGGCAGAATCAGCAAGCCCAGCCCCGCGCTGCTCGCCGCCTCGCGCCTGACTTGTTCCCAGTACAGCGGCAGCAGGAACAGGACGCCATACAAAACGGCCATTTGCAGCGCCCGAATCAGAGAGACAGCCATAAAGGGGGCCGCGCGAAACAGGCGCAACGGCAAAAAAGGTTCGGCACTCCGCTGTTCCGCGACAACAAAGGCAACCGCGCTGCCGACGGCGCACAGCAGGACGATCCAAATCGCGGGAGTCCTCCAGTTGGCTGCAGAACTCATGGTCAGAATGAACATCAGGCAGATAGATCCCGCCGTAAAATATACCATGCCGAAAAAGTCAAATCGCCCGCTCGCTTTGCGGCGCTCACCCTTCGGTAAAACGATGAGACTGAGCACAATTCCGATGAGAGCCACGGGAATTCCCGCGTAAAACACCGCCGGCCACCCTGCGTATTGTCCGATGATACCGCCGACCGGCACACCGATGGCGGTTGAGGCCGCGATCGCCATCCCGAGAATACCCATCGCCTTGCCCCGCTCCTTCGCGGGAAAGTGTTTCGATGCAATGGCCATGGCCGCAGGCAGGGATGGCGCGATGGATATTCCGGCCAGCGCTCTCCACACGATGAGTTCCAACAGCGTGCGAGAAAGTCCGGAAAATATCATTGTTATGGAGAATGTAACCAGACTCCACACGTAGAGGCGCTCATGGCCGACTCTGTCCCCCGCAGTACCGAACGCCGGCATCGTCACCGCGAAAAGCAGCGTGTAGATCGTCAGAATCCACGTTCCGCCCGCCACGGTGGCATGCAGCGCAATCAGCATGCGAGAGAGTGCCGCATTGGGCATCACAGCCTCCATATTCCCCGCAAAAGCGCCGCACAGGATGGCGGCCAGTATGCCGTATCTCGTTCTCACGGCGTTCAACTCCCAAGCCAGTCTCAGGCCAGCACCGGGGACGCACGGCACGATCCCAGAATAGGGCGCTTAACCGCTTCAATCCATAGCGCTTCCGCCGTTCACCGGCACATAGACGCCCGTGATAAAGCGTGCGTCGTCGCCGACAACCATCGCGATGGCTCCGGCCACATCCTGCGCGCTGGCGATGCGGCCGAGCGGCGTGAGAGCCGCCGCACGCTCACGCAGTTGCGGCGGAATGTCCGCAGTCGCCTCTGTGTCCACCAGACCGGGCGAGATCACATTGACCGTGATCCCGTGCGGACCAAACTCCTGGGCGATGAAGCGGGCAAACTGCACCAGAGCCGCCTTGGCCGTGCCGTGTGCGATCATGCCCACGGTTGGGCGGCGCGCCAAGCCGCTCGCTACATAGACAATCCGACCATACCCATTTTTCACCATATAAGGCGCCACCGTCTTGGTCAGGATGAACGCGGCGCCCATCTCGTCGTTCAATTTCTGAGAAAACTCGTCCCACGCCATTTCCCGGAACGGCTTGACGGCAAACGACATGCTCGCATTGTTCACCAGCGCGTCCACCGCGCCCCACCTTCTTGCCATCTCCTCCACCATCCGTTCCACCTGCGGCGCGGAGCGCACATCCGCCTGAATCGCCCAGGCCTCGCCACCGGCCTGTTCAATCCTTTGGACCACCTCGTTCGCCCTGTCGGGACTCGCCATGTAATTCACCGCGACGCGATAACCCCGGGACGCCAGCAGTATCGCCGTCTCGGCGCCTATGCCCCGGCTTGCGCCCGTCACCAGAGCCACTCGTTTATTTTCCATGCATATCCTCCTCAAATTAAGTCAATTCATTGACCATTTGGGTAAAACCGCCCACTTTAACATTCAAACGGTCGCCCAGATGTCACCCGGCCGGCTTAGTCCACGCCGCCGTCAAGCTCCGCCATCGCCAAGTTCCGTCATCGCCGACCCTGCCGCCGTCAAGCTCCGCCATTGCCAAGTTCCGTCATCGCCGACCCTGCCGCCGTCAAGCTCCGCCGCCGTCCGCACATTCGCCCAACGCGCTCAGCAGACGCCGCAACAACCCGGAAAACAGGCGCAATTCATCCTGCGAAAACCCCTTGAACGTGGCCTC
>JAJZZT010000304.1 GCA_021797415.1 Bacillota bacterium | reverse complement strand
ATAATTGGGCGCCGTACTCGATGACCTGATCCAGTTTGTCCCGTACCAGTCCGCTGTCGATCAGCCGTTCCGCCAGCCGCGCGCCGTCCGCCAGACTGGCGGTCGCTCCTCCCACGTAGAGCGCCGCCGCCGCGTTGATCACCACCACATCGCGCGCCGCGCCGCGTTCCCCGTGAAATACGGAACGGATGATGGCCGCGTTGTCCTTTGGTTCGCCGCCCCGGATCTCCCGCAATTCGTGACGCTCCACGCCGAATGTGGCGGGATCGACCGTGAACGGTTCGATCTGCCCTTTGCGCACTTCGTAAACATGCGTGGCGGCGGCGGGTGAGATCTCATCCAGCCCGTCGGCGGAATACAGGACAAACGCGTGCTCACAGCCGAGCCGCGCCAGCACCTGGGCGATCTTGTCCGCCGTCTTTCTGTCCGGCGTGCCGAGCACCTGGCGCGTGGGCCGCGCGGGATTCGTGAGCGGGCCGAGGATATTGAACATGGTGCGAAAGCCGAGTTCCCTCCGGATGGGCGCGACGTACTTCATCGCGGGGTGGTACGCCTGCGCAAACAGGAAACAGAAGCCTGTTGTTTCCAGGCTCTGCGCGGCCAGATCGGGCGTGAGATCGATCGTCACCCCGAGGCTGTCGAGCACATCCGCGCTGCCCGCGCGGCTCGACGCGGCCCGGTTCCCGTGTTTGGCCGTCTTCAGGCCGGCCGCGGCCGCGACAAACGCGGCCGCTGTCGAGATGTTGAACGTGCCCGCTCCGTCGCCGCCCGTGCCGCATGTGTCGACAACCGGGGCGCCGATCTCGTCCGGCATCCGACGCGCGTGTTCGCGCATCGCGCGCACGCTGCCCGTCAGTTCGTCCACCGTCTCGTCCTTTTGCCGCAGCAGCGTCAGGTACGCCGCCGTCTGCGCCGCGGTGGCCTGACCGTCCATCATGAAGTGCATGGCCTGTTCCGCGGTGTCTTCCGGCAAATCTTCCCCGCGCGACAAGGCGAGCAGGATCTCTTTCATGGCCATTCCTCCACACGCCGCAAAATAGAAAAGCGAGAACCGAGGGAACCCCAGTTCTCGCGAACGCAGCCGTTCGTAAGGCGCGATTTCACCATACAGGCACGAAATCACCATACAAGCACGAAACACCACGGCGCATGCTATGCCGTTCGTCTCGACTCCACTCGGCTCCGCTCACGCGACTCTGGGTCGCCCCTATGCTCTGCGACAGCGCCCGTCGCGGCGGCTTCCCGCACGCGCACAGTAGACGCGCCATCTGCTGTTACTTTACTACGAATCCTCCAAACGGGTCAACATGGCTTTTCTCCATTTGCTCTCCTCCATTTCGCTGGCTTCCATTTCGCTGGCGTCTATTGTGCCTGTGCGCGGGGTTTCGGCTTTACGAAGGCCGCAGGGCCGCCCGCACCATGTGTTCATCCACTGCTTTGACGATCTCCACCGCGCCCAGCCGGCGCGGCAGAACAAACGCCAGATTGCGCTTTTCCCCTTTTTTGTCCAACCGCATGCGGCCGATGATCGCATCCTCCACATCCGGAGAAAAAGCGGCGCTCGGCCATTCAACCGGCAATTCGCATGCACGAAGCAACGCGCGAAGGCGCATTTCCAGCGCATCGTCGGCCATCCCGAGCAGCCGCGCAAGGCGCGTCTCCACCACCATGCCGATGGCCACCGCCGCCCCGTGCAGCAGCGCGCCGAGAAATTGCGCTTCCACCGCATGGCCGACCGTGTGGCCAAAATTGAGAATTGCGCGCAGGCCGGCCTCCCGTTCGTCGACTGCCACCACATCCGCCTTGACGCGGCAGGAACGAAGGAGCAACTCTGTCATCAGGTCCGGATCGCCGGCGAGCAGGCGCGCCGCATGCTGTTCAATAAACTCAAACAGTGCGGGATCCCGGATCACGCCATGCTTGACCGCTTCGGCCAGTCCGTTTGCCAGTTGGTCTTGCGGCAGCGTCCGGAGCGCCAAGACATCGTACAGCACGAGGCGCGGCGCGTGAAATGCGCCGACCAGATTCTTGCCCTCCGGCAGATTGACGCCGACTTTCCCGCCGATGCTCGAATCGTGCGCGAGCAGCGTGGTCGGCATCTGCACAAAGCGGACGCCGCGCATGTACGTCGCCGCCACGAACCCGGCGAGATCCCCCACCACGCCACCGCCCAAGGCGACGACCAGCGACTTGCGGTCAAGTCCCGCGCGCACGCACTCCCCGTACAGTTGCACGGCCTGCGCAAAGGATTTGGACGATTCCCCCGCGGGCACAACCGCCGTCACAACCTGCGCAAACGCCCTGGACAGCGCGGTTTCCACGCGGCTGGCGTAACCGAGCGCCGCGACCGTCTCGTCCGCGACGATCAAAACGGCGGTCGCATCGCCCGCCGCCTCGCGTACGTACACGTGCGCCTCATCCAGGACGCCCGTTCCGATCACGACCCGGTACTCCCCCGTCGAAGCGGGCACTTCAAGGATCGCCGGCCCGGCGTGTCCTGCGCGCTCTCCTGTGTTCATCGCCTCGCCCCCTTATTGAAGCCGCCAAGCATCCCTATGCTCCCGCTCGGACACCGCTATCGCTAAACTCGCGACGAGCAAAGGGATGCCGGCGACCCAGCAAACTTTTCCCATGGCGTTAAACTCGCCGGGCACATGGCAAGACGGCGGCCCAGCAAACCGTCATCCCACCACTGGTTTGGCGCGCGGCGCCGGTCCGGCACATTTTCATCCAGCCGATGGCGGCGCGCCGGCGCCATCGGGGTCTGTTGCGCGGGTGCGTTGCGCCACACGGTCCAGATAACCTTTTACATTGCGCTGCATTTCCGTCAGCGAGTCGCCGCCAAACTTCTCCACGAACGCCTCCGCAAGCACCCATGCCAGCACATTTTCCCCCACCACGGCGGCCGCCGGAGCCGCGCATGCGTCCGAGCGTTCGATGGTTGCCAGGTAGGGCTCCTTCGTCGCGAGATCGACGCTTTGCAACGGCTTGTACAGCGTGGGGATCGGTTTCATCGCCGCGCGCACGACGATCGGCTCTCCGTTGGACACGCCGCCCTCGACGCCGCCCGCGCCGTTTGTCGGGCGGTAAAAACCGCGTGCGCCATCGTGCAGGATCGCGTCGTGCACCTCCGAACCGGGCCGGCGCGCCGCCTCAAACCCGAGTCCGATCTCCACGCCCTTGATCGCCTGGATGCCCATCATGGCGCCCGCGATCCGCGCGTCAAGCCGCCTGTCCGGCATTGCGTACGTGCCGAGTCCGACCGGAACGCCTGTCGCGACCACTTCAAAAATTCCGCCGAGCGTGTTGCCCTCCTGCTTTGCGCGGTCGATGGCGGCGATCATCTGCGCCTGCGCCGCCGGATCGGCCGTGCGCACCGCGGACGCCTCCGCGCGCGCGGCCACCTCCTCGTGCGGCAGGCCGGACAGCGCCGAGTCATCGACCGTGACCGGTCCGATCCGCACGATGTGCGCGTACAGCGAGATGCCAAACTGCGCAAGCAACTGCCGCGCCACCGCGCCAACGGCGACGAGCGTCGCCGTGTTGCGCGCGCTCGCCCGTTCCAGGGCGTTTCGCACATCGTCAAATTCGTATTTGAGCGCTCCGGGCAAATCCGCATGTCCCGGTCGCGGCTTTGTCACCGGCTGTATATCCGCCGGCTCGTCCGCGGTTGGCGACATGCGGTCCTCCCAGTGGCTGTGGTCCCGATTGGCGATCGTCAGCGCGAGCGGCGTCCCGAGTGTTTTGCGAAAGCGCAGACCCGCCGTGATGTCCGCCCGGTCCGATTCGATTTTCATCCGATATCCGCGACCGTGTCCCTGCTGGCGCCGCCACAACTGATGGTTGATCTGTTCCGGGTCCAGGGGAAGTCCCGCAGGCAGTCCTTCGATGATGGCTGAAAGCGAAGGCCCGTGCGATTCTCCCGCCGTCAAGTAGCGCAGCATGTCGTCTGTGTCTCCTTGTGTCTCGCGACCGGTGCTCGCCAGTTGGCGGCTATACGAGGTTGTTCAAAAAGTGGGCAGAACTCCCCGGCGCATTGCGGCGTCATCGCCAGAAATGCTCCCTCACGTACCCGGAAACGTACGCTCGGTCCGCATTTATGGCTGCTTCCAAGGGGACATGGGATAAAGTCCACTGTACACTCGGTTTATCCCATGTCCCATTGCACTGCGTGAGTCAACCCTGCCCACTTTTTGAACACGCTCTATACGACTCTTATTATACTATCTTGAAAATGTCTTCTGCCAGCCGTCGCCATCCCCCCGCCGCCTGCCCCTTAAGGACTGGATCCCATGTCCCCAGGCTCCCGCTCGGACACCGCTGTCGCTAAACCCGCGACGGGCAAAGGGGATGACGACGACCCAGCAAATCCTCCCTATGCCGCACTCGCCGGACACAGGGCAGGGCGCGACGGTCCGGCGAACCTGCAGACTACAGCCGGCGCAGAGTCCGCCGTCGGGACGTTCCCTGCTTACGTCGTCAGATCTTCCAGCAAGCGGGCCAGATCTTCCGGCAGATCCGCGCGCACGGACACCCGCGCGCCCGTAAGCGGGTGGGGAAATGCCAGGCGCCCTGCGTGCAGCGCCTGGCGCGACAGGCGTTCGTGCGGCAGACCGTACAGACAGTCGCCGATCACCGGATGGCCGATGGAAGCGGCGTGGACGCGAATCTGATGCGTCCGGCCCGTTTCCAGGCGCGCGCGAACGAGACTGACGTCGTCCGCGGGAAATGCGGCGAGCAGGACAAAGTGCGTGACAGCCCGCTTTCCGGTCGGATCGACGGTCCGCCTGATGCGCTGCCCCGGCGCGACGGCGATGGGCAGGTTCACCTCAATCCGCGCATACGCAAGACGGCCGGCGAGAAACGTCCAGTATTCCCGTATGATTTCCCGTCGCACAAGAGCCTGCGTGAGACGGTCGTGCGCCAGCTTGTGCTTGGAGAACAGCACCAGGCCGGACGTATCGCGGTCCAGTCGGTGCAAGGGGCGCGCATGTCCGTTTCCACCCACGTGATGGTGCACCGCCGAAAGCAGTGTGCCTGTGCGCTCCCGACCCGTCGGATGAACCAGCACGCCGGCCGGCTTGTCGGCGACAAGCGCGTGCTCGTCTTCCCATACGACCCGCAGCGGAAGGTCTTCCGCCTCCACGCCCGGCGCGGCTTCTTCGGCCGGCAGCACCGTCACGCGATCGCCCGCGCGCACACGGCTGGACAGGTACACGGATTGTCCGTTCACCAGAATCTTTTCCTGTTCAATCAACTGTCTGCGCAACCGGCGACTGAGTCCAAGCGGGCGCAGTATCGCCTTGAGCATCAGTCCCTCCTGTTCCGGCGCGATCAAGCGATCGAAATACAGCAAGAGAACTTCCGCCTTTCGCCCCGGAGGGACACGAAATGAGCCCGAGGCATGTCTTTGTAAAGAGCGCGTATCGTATAATGTAAAAATGGCGATCGCAGGAGGATGCGTTAATGGGTACTGTGCGAAACGCTCGACGGCAGGGCGGCGCGGCCGCAGGGAAGCGCCGCTTCGGCCTGGTCTTTGCCGCGGGAATGCTTTCGGGCGTTCTTGTCACGCTCGGATGCGCCGCGGCCGGCGGATACGCCGCCTACCGCTATCTGAATGCGCAGGCTGCGCAAAACGCCGTGTTTGCCAATTCTCCCGCGCCGTCCACAGGAGGCGGACAGGTTCAGATGTACTTCCCGCTGGAGCGGTTTCTCGCGTGGCGCTCCACGCCGGCGCTGCAGCTCGGAATGCGGGGAAATCGCGTCTTTGTCAGCCTCTCCACCGCCGTGGTCCCCTCGCTTCACTTCAATGTGCGTGTGGAGATTTTCGGTGATCCGACCGTCTGGCGCCATGATTTCACGCTGACGCATGTGACGGGCTATGTCGATCACATCCCGCTTCCCGCCAAGCTGCTCCTGACCGCCATCGCCGCCAAGGGAAGCCAGTACGGCGTTCACGTGAACAACGCGCGCGATTCGCTCTACATCGTGCGCAACACAGGCCAGTATGAACTCGTGGGCTACGACGCGGCCACGCGCGATCTGATCATCTCGCTTCCCGTGCAGACCGTGCTGCGCGCGGCCGACAACCGGGCGCCGCTCTGATCAAGGCGCGGATTGCCAGGCGCGGGGCGTGGTCACACGACAGTCCCGCCCGATTTGGCGCCCATCGCTTCACGACCCGTTTCGGACAGACGCGCGAGTTCGTGTTTTTCCAGTATCTGCAGCAGATATTCGACGGGGGTTTTTTCCACTCCGCCGTACTCCGCCTTCGTGTGCATGTGGACCGCATCGGGGAACTCCTCGCGCAGGGTTCGCCTGATTCGCCTTCCCGCATCGTCGCTGTCCGTAAAGACGACCACATCCGACATCCCGATGTCGCGCACAATTTCCATCAATCTTGCGTGCGCGGGAATTCCGTATGTGCACACGATGCGGACATGGTCCCCGACCAGGGGCAACAACCGCATGCGGTCGTTTTTCCCCTCCACAATCAGGACCGTATCCGCATGCGCGTCATTCGTCCTTCCATCCAAGATTTCCACAGCTCCCCAAAGGACATGTGATCCATATCCGCGCGCGCCGGTTCGCGGCGTCAGAGTGCCACTTCGACGCCGCGCCCGGATGATTCTCCCAGTGCCGCAAGCATGCGGACAATATCCCGCCCCTGTTCCGCCGTGCTGTTCGGTTGGTCGCCTGTTTGTACACAATGCAGGAAATGATTGATCTCACGCTCAAAAAACGCCCCCATGCCGACGAAAGGCGTCGTCGTCGTCAGCACACCGTGCGCTGTGCCGTACACGCGCAGCGGATCGAGCGATACGCCGCCTTTCGCGCCGAAGATCTCCACTTTCAGCGCGTCGTCCTCCGGCCCGTTGAGCGCCCATGACACCTCCAGTTCCATGACCATTCCGTTGGAGAAACGGAAGAAGCCGGCGGCAAAGTCCTCCGTGGTGTACACCTCGTTGCGCTCGTTGCCGGCGGAGCGGGCGGCCCACGTCCGAATGAAATCCAGATGATCCTGGCCGATGCCCCTGTACAGAAATCCGCTCACGCTCTTTGGCGTCGGCGTACCCGCCAACCACCATGTGAGATCCAGCGCATGTACGCCGATGTCCATCAGGGGTCCGCCGCCCGACAGGGCGAGATCGGTGAACCAGCCTTTCGGCGTTCCCCGGCGGCGCAGGATGCGGGTCTTCGCAAAATAGATGTCTCCCAGTTCACCGGACTGGATGAATCGCCGAAGAACCTCCACATCTTCCCGATAGCGGTGCGACATGCCCACCATGAGCCGCTTTCCCGATGCGCGCACCTGCCGCACCAGGCGTTCCGCATCGTCGACGCGCATTCCCATCGGTTTTTCCAGCAGTACGTGCCATCCCGCGGAAAGCGCTTTTTCCGCGAGGCCGACGTGCGAGACATTCGGCGTACAGATGCTGACCGCGTCCAGCCGGTCGCCTTCCTCCGCCGCCATCTCCTCGATGCTTGCATACACGCGCGGCGCGGGCCGTCCCTTCTCGCGTGCAAAACGCTGGGCAAATTCGGTGACGCGTTCTTTCTCCGGGTCCGCAAACGCGCGGATCTCCACGTCCTGTCGCTTGGCATAACTGGGCAGATGCGCATCCTGCGCGATGGCGCCCACGCCGACGATCCCTATCCTCGTCCCGCTCACCGTTGCCACCGTCCCTATTGCGAAATGTCCACATGACATAGACTACACGGTTTTCTAAACCAGGTCACGGGTTTTACATGGAATTTAAGAAAAAGGCATGACAGCCCCACACTCGCGTACTATACTTACGCCGTTGCGACGTTCGCACGCACGCCTGGTCCGGGATGTGAATGTGGTTGGGAATACACACGCAGGACCCCTGGTTGATCGCACTCGATCTCGACGGAACGCTGATCACGCCGGAACAAACGATCACTCCACGCACGATGAGGGCCGTCGCTGCGGCGCGCCGGGACGGACACTTCGTTGTCATCGCCACCGGCCGTCCGCCGCGTTCCGCACTGCCTTTTTACCGGCAACTGTCGCTCGACACCCCGCTTATTTCACTCAACGGCGCGCTGATTCTGAATCCGGTCGATCTCTCGTCCATACACGCCGCTTCCATTCCCGCTCCGACCGTCACCGGACTGCTGGATATTGCGCGGAGGGTTGGCGGACTGGTTGCGCTCGCGGAAGTCGGCCACACGCCGGTCATCTGCCGCTTGCACCGTCCGGATGACCGCGCGGCGACCGACCAGTGCGACGGTATTCTCGATCTTGTCGCGGCCAGTCCGTTTGTCGATCTCACACAGTCGGTCATCACCCACGACGCACCACAGGGCGAAGAGATCGG
>JAJZZT010000555.1 GCA_021797415.1 Bacillota bacterium | reverse complement strand
GGTGGATGGCGCCGACGGCGGACTCGGTGGCGTGGCGGAGCCGCCGCTTTGCGGACTGGAAGGCAATCGATTCAATTCATAATTTATTTTTCCATCCCATTTTGCAAATTTATGTTCCAACGTGCTGACTGCTTCTCCGAGTTTCTCCGTATTCTTCACCAACTGCTTGACCTGCCCTTTCGTGGCCGTCGCGGGCAGTGAAGTTATCTCGGATTGGATGCCGGAGATTCGCGCGGCCACATTCGCCACAAATTTCTTTGTGGAAGGTCCGCTGGCCGTCACGGCACTCTTCAGCGAGTTCAGCCTTTCCTTAATTCCGCTGCCCTGGTTTGCCGGGTGATTGAGCGATTCCTTCAGTTTCTCCACGTCTATTTCCAATTGGTTCAACACGGTTTTTGCCTGGCCAACCGTCGTGGCGGCGGCTAACGCCGTAAGGTCCGACTGCAGGGCGGGGATCCCCTGTTTAAGGGAGTAGGAGGAAGCGCTGGATCCGGAATTGGCGAATCCGGACAACACGGATTCCGCGCGCTGGAGCAGCGCCTGATACGTGGCTTGCTCTGTCTGCTCGACCTGTTTTGCTGTCTGGACCGCCTGATTTGCCCGCGCGACGGCCGTTCCTGAAGCGACGGTCGCCGTGGTGTCCGCAAAGGCTGTGGCGCTTGCGACGGCCAGTACAAGCGTTCCCCCCAGCACGGCTATACTTTTTTTGAGCATGCGCTCCTTGCACCTCCCCAATGATTTCGCAAGTCCTGCGGACGCAAAAACAAGCCCTTTCGGCGGTCCAGCCACCATAGCCATCGGCCTTAGGTCTGTAACTTTGCGTCCCCGTTTTTCAACGGGTTTGCTTTTATCGCTTGACTTGTCGATTGCCGTTATTCTACTGTATTGGCTGAAAAAATACTAGTGTTTTCTGAACCATGCGCTGTCTTTGTCGTGATCCCGTCATTCTGTGACGACGGCCATGGCGAAGCCGTCATAGCCTTTGCTGCCGACGGTCTGGATGGCCGTGGCGCTCACCCGCGGTTCGGCGGCGAGCAGCTCGTACAGGCGGCGCACTCCTTGAATGCCCGCGTCGTGGTTTGCGGCGTCGACGACCTCTCCGTTGCGCACGACGTTGTCGATGATGATGAGAGTGCCGGGTTCAGAGAGACGAAGCGCCCATGTGAAGTAGTCCGGAATGTTCGGTTTGTCGGCATCGATGAAAATCAGGTCAAAGGGGCCGCGCTTCTCGGCGGCGAGTTGCGGCAGCGTTTCGAGCGCCGGTCCGAGCCGCAGTTCGACGGCCTGGCTCAACCCGGCTTGCGCCACATTCGCCAGCGCGATCTCGGCGTGCTTAGGGTTGACCTCCAGCGTGGTAAGGCGTCCGCCGGCGGGCAGCGCTCGCGCCAGCCAGATCGTGCTGTAACCGCCCAGGGCGCCGATCTCCAGGATGTTGCGCGCTCCCCGGAGCTGAGCCAGCAGTTGTAAAAGCTTTCCTTGATTCGGGGAAACGCTGATGGCCGGCAGGCCGGCGTTCGCGCTCGTCTTGAGCGCTGCGTCCAGCGCCGGATCGGAGGGCGCGAGCAGGCCGGCGATGTACCGGTCGACCGTATTCCACAGTTCACGGGTCATCTGCGTAAGCTCCTCACGTGTTTTTCTATCCATGATAGCATGAAAATCCGGCGGCATCGAAGACAAACCGCAGACAACCCACGGCGAATTCTTCGTGAAAGCCGGAGAATCCACCGCGGGTTGTCCTGTCTGTGGCTGATTTGACCGTGCTGCTATTGAATCTGCAGCTCCTGCTGCACCTGCTGTTGCAGTTGTTGCACCTGCTGCAGCTCCTGCTGCACTTGCTGTTGCAGTTGTTGCACCTGCTATTGCAGTTGTTGCACCTGCTGCAGCTCCTGCTGCACCTGCTATTGCAGTTGTTGCACCTGCTGCAGCTCCTGCTGCACCTGCTGTTGCAGTTGTTGCACCTGCTATTGCAGTTGTTGCACCTGCTATTGCAGTTGTTGCACCTGCTGCAGCTCCTGCTGCACCTGCTGTTGCAGTTGTTGCACCTGCTATTGCAGTTGTTGCACCTGCTGCTGAAGCTGTTGCGCCAACTGTTGGATCTGCTGCAGTTGCTGGGCGGCGTTTTGCTCCTTTTGGGCAAAACTCTGCATTTGGTTGGTCATCTGCGGGGTTCCAGCCTGGCTGCTGGACGCGGCCTGCCATTGTTGCGCCTGCTGGGCGTTCGCCTGTTCCTGTTGTTGCAATTGCTGTGCAATCTGCTGGATCTGCTGAATGGCTTGCTGCGCCTGTTGCGCCGCCTGCTGGTTTTGATTCGGCACGCTGATTCCTCCTGAGACACGTGTGCCCCGCCGCGTTTCTTCCTGCGGGACCACGTACAATATGCCCAGCGCAGTGAACCTGTATTCCCACAGGTGGGCAACAGCGGGCGTTTTCCCATGTCTCCGAGGCCCCGCTTTTTTGCCGCCTGGACGGCCTCCGCCCGATGCCGGACACCGAGTTTCGCGTACAGGGCGGACACATAATTTTTCACCGTGCCTTCGGTGAGGTGCAACCGCAAGGCGATTTCCTGATTCAAGGCGCCCTGGCAGATCAGGCGGAGAATGTCGATGTCTCGCGCGCTCAATCCGTCGGCCGTTCTGTCCGGCATCTGCCCTAGCTTCCGGAGGAACTGGACTTCCGGCGCGTAGAGCCGCCAGTCCGGCGTCCATTGTTCTGGATCCCAATCATCTGCAAAAATATGCCTGATGGCGGCGGCCAGCAACTGCGGAGGGACATCTTTCAGCAAACAGGCTGTCGCACCCGCCCGCATCGCATCAAGCAGCCACTCGTCCTGATGGAATGTCGTCAGCACGATCACGCGAGTTTCGGGGGAACCCTGTTTGATCTCCCGCGCCGCACTCACACCGTCTTTGACAGGCAGGCGCAGATCCATGAGGACCACGTCCACGGCCGCATTTTGCGCCTGCTGAACCGCCTTCAGTCCGTCGGCCGCCGTCCAGCGCACAGTCATGTCCGGTTCGAGCTGCAAAACGATCGCCAGGCTTTCGCGCACGATTGCCTGGTCTTCCGCGATCCCAAGGCGAATCACGATGTCCGCCCCTCCTTTCCCGCCTGAGCGGGCTCCGGCACATGGAGCACAAGTGCGGTCCCGCGCCCCGCCTGCGATGAAATCTGGAGTTGTCCTCCGAGACGTCTGGCTTCGCGGGTCAGATTGGCTATCCCGGCACCTGCCTGCAATGATGCCGCGCGGTCGAGCCCTTCTCCGTCGTCCTGCACTACCACATGAAACCAGCCATCCTCCTGCCGCAGTGAAATCTGTACACTTTTCGCCATCCCGTGGCGAATGGCGTTTGTTGTCCCCTCCATCATCACGCGCGCGATGAGTTCTCCCACCTGGTCCGCCGCCCCGTGTCCACGCCAGGCCACGGTCGCCAGGTGGAACGTCATGCCTATTCCCGCCAGATGGGAGAGGTTTCTCAGCGATGTTTCGGCGGCCGAAAGCCATGCAGCGGCAGACTGGCGGCCCATATTCCAGCCATGAACCGCTTCCCTGGTTTCCCTCAGCCCGAGAATCGCCGCCTCCCTGGCCTTGCGTACAAATTCCTCCCGCCTTTCGCCGTCCAAAACGAGCGCGGCGTCCAACGCCCGGATGACGGCCGCCCAGTATTGTCCCGCCGTATCGTGAAATTGCGCCGCCACGCGGGATCGCTCGTCGTCTTTGGCTCTCTGTTCTTTGGCGTATGCGTCGATGATGACCATGCGGCGCAGCAGGTCACGTTTGCGGAGCAAGCCTCCGAGAATGGCGCTGTAGCTGCCCATGACGAGCAGAATCGCCAGTTGCCACGCCAGTGTCGCGCTGTTCGCGGGGAACAGCGCGTGCAGGACGAGGAGGGGGAGAAGTGCCAAAGGGGCCATCCAGGCGATGTCTCTCGGCCGGAGGTGGACAAGGCCGCGGGCGGCGGGCGAGATCAGGATGAACGGAATGACCGACGCATCCTGCAGTGCCGCACTCCACATGCCTATCAGGGCTGTCTCCACTAGGATGCCCCGCCGCATGACGGACCGGGCGGCATCGGGACGCTTCCACTGATCGAAGCTTCCCCAAGCCATGACTGGCAGGCTGATTCCCCATTGCCACCACGACAGACGGTGCCTAAGGAACAATAGTATGCAAAAGACGCTCGCGTAGCCGACCGATCGGAGCACAGCGAATGCGATACGCACAGGGTTCACATCCATGACCAACGAGTGACTGACGTCAATATCCAGATGACCGGGATACCGTTTAAAGTCAAGGTAACAAGACGCGCTTGCCGCGTCAATCCTGATGGGGAAGGGAGAGGGGGGAACATGGCAGGCATCCATGCAGCGCCTGAAATCGCGATGCGAAAGAGCGTGACCAATTGGACTGATCGCCCCATTCCCCGCGAGGTGTGGGACATCGTGTTGGAAGCCGCCCGCCGCGCCCCGTCGTCCTGGAATCACCAGCCCGCTCGCTACGTGGTCATTACCGACGAGGGGATGAAACGGGCAATCGGCCGGGTGCTGCACCGCTGCAACGCCTGGGCGGTTAATGCCGCGGGAATCGTCGTGCAGTTCGCCGATCCGCGCGACGATGATGAGGTGGATGGCAAGGCCTATTATCTGTATGATTGCGGATGCGCCATGATGAGCTTGATCCATCAGGCGCAGCGTCTCGGCATCAGCGCCCGCCAGATGATTGGATTCGACGAATTCCAGCTAAAACGGGAACTGGACATTCCGGATGGCTGCCGAGTGACGGTCGTCACGGGATTGGGCTACCCGTCTTCTTCGGCGTTGTCGGGCGTGCTGGCTGACGCGAAACGCCGGGTGACAAATCAGCACAGACGGTATGCCATGCATCACCTGGTTGCCTGGCAGAGGTGGAGGCGGGAGCAGTGAGGCGGCGGACTGGAGGTCCGGCCGGTGGGCAGTCCGACATGGCGACAGGTTGGCCGGCGCCTGCTTTTCGTTTTGCGCCGGCGGTCCACAGGCGCGTCAACCGCATCCGGTTGAATGTGGATACAATCGGCCTGCTCGCCGTGCGGATATTTACATCCGCCGTGCACGGAGGACCCTGGGTGCAAATCGGCCAAGTATATGAAGTTCTTGCGTGGGGGACCGTTTTGACAGTGGACAGCTCGCGTCTGCCTGAACATGCCAGCACGCGTCTCAGGCAGCGGCAATCCTGGCTGCTGGCCGTCGCTATCGCGCCGCTGTTGTTTGGCGCCTGCGCCGTGGCTGCGGCCGCTTTTCACGCCGGCGCGTGTGTCGGCGGCCAGTCTTGCCGGCCGGTTTCCTCACTGCCTGGCATGCTCGCCGGCGCTTATCTGGATGAACTGTTGTTCCGCAATATCCTGCAACCGCGCCTCCGGCAAATCGGCCTTTCGAAGCTTGCGGCGACCGTCGCGCAAAGCCTCTTATTTGCGATCGCTTTCGCTTTCCCGCAAGGGTCTCCCGTTCTCCCTGTCTGCGCGCTGTTGCTCGGTCTCGCCAATGGATGGCTGGTCGAACGGTCCCGTTCCCTGTGGGCGGCGTTCGCGCTCAGCGTGGCATGGCATCTGTGGCTGGGGATATGATAATGGGCCGAGCTTTCTGCAGACACGTCGAGTCCGTTGGAGTACGATAGCCATATCGCCAAAGGAGATGATCGCTGCGTGTACGTGCCGGAACACTTCGAAATGCGAGATTCGGCTGACATCGCACATTTTATCCAAGTCAACAGTTTTGGCGTCTTGATCAGCACGGTTGACGGGCAACCGTTTGCCACCCATCTTCCGTTTCTTTATGATGACCGGCGAAATTTATTGCTTGCCCACATGGCCAGGGCGAATCCGCAGTGGCGAAACCTGCATGGACAGTCCGTGCTGGTTGTATTCCAGGGGCCGCACGCCTACATCTCTCCTTCCTGGTACGGGCAAACCGCCTCCGTACCGACATGGAACTATATGGATGTGCATGTGTACGGGGCTTGCAGCGTGATCGACAGGGAAGAGGAATTGGCGGAGCTGCTCGAAGAGACGGTCCGCTTTCACGAGCCGGAGTCCGACTTGCCGTCGCATGCCGACCAACCGTTCTATCGGAATATGATGAAGGCTGTCGTCGGGTTTCGGATCGACATCTCGAAGATCGAAGGCAAAACCAAGCTCAGTCAGAATAAGCCCGTGGAAATTCAGCGGAGAGTTATTGCGAAGCTTGGGAAATCCGGGGAGGCCGGCGCTCAAAGTCTGGCTCAATTGATGCAGGAACGATTGGGCGCTTCGATATGAAGATCGTCGTGGCCGACACTTTAAAGATTCAGCTTCTGACCGTGATGCGGTTGCCGGAAGTGTACACCTTGAGCCCCTTGTAAAAGACGGTACGGGCGATCCACACCTCCATCGTTCCGGCTCCGAGGCTCACCCAGAGCAGCCATGGATGTACGGAATCCACCACCGCGAGAGGCAGGGCATTGATCAGGCCCGCCGGAATCACGGCAAAAATCAGCACACGGATGAACCAGCCGTGGAAAATGGCGGACGGATAGTGCGAAAAGACCAAGAACACCTCCGCCAATTGTCCGCCCAGCCCCTCTCTGCCGCCGATGAAAAACACCAGAGACTGGGTCATCACCACGAAACCAGTCAGCAACATCCCGGCGGCTGCCGCGGCAACAAGGGTTTGCAGCCAATGGACAGGGTCAGGCGGAACAGATCCCGCCAACACGCCGGCCCCAAACAGCATGTCGCCCCACCCCACCACATTTTGCCGGCTGATCAGGGCGTGAAACAGGGGCGGTTTCGGGTTGCTCAGGTAAATGTCGAGTTCCCCTTCCGCGATGATTCTCCCAAGCCGCAGAGCGTTGCCAAACACAACGTCCATCACCCCGAATGAGAACGCGCTCACTCCCCACAGAAAGAGAATGTCATGGCGTCGCCAGCCGTGAACGACAGGGAAGCGGGCAAAGTAGATCACCCAAAAGGCGACCCAGATGGCGTCGTTCATCACCATGCTCCACAGTTGCAGCCAGAAGCTCGTTCGAAAGGCGTAGCTGCCGCGCAAGTTGAACCAAAAGTACGCCGCCGTCAGTCTCCATGAATCACCCGCCCTGGACATGGAGTTGCCGCACCCCCTTTCGGTATAGCAGTCGGCACAGTCCGGCAAACAGTCCGATCCATACGGCGGATCGAAGCAAATCCGGCCCGACATTTTGGGCATGAAGATCCACCAGGGTGTTGGCGGGCAGATACGCCACGACCTGAAAGGGCAAATACGCGCAAACAGCGGCCAACCACGCCGGAAACAGGGGAAGCGGGATCATCATTCCGCCCAGAATCATCACCAAGCGCGACGAAATCAAGTCGAGTCCCCGGCCGTCTTCTATCCAAAACAGCGACAGAGAGATGATCATGTTCAAGGTGAACTGCATCGTGACAGCGATGGCGACGGTGATCAAAAACAGCCCGCCCGACGCCCACGTCGCCGGAGGAAAGCCAAAAAACGCAAATGCCACCGCCCCTCCGATCACCAGATTTGCAGCGATTCTCACGGTGGCTTCCCCAAGATACTGGGCGTAGTTGTACAACACATAGTTCACCGGCTTGGTCAGGCGATAAGCGATGTCCCCGTGTTTGATTTCCTCAGACAATGTGTTGACCAAGCGTGGGGTTCCCATCACGATGGCCTCGGTGACGACCAGATACCATACCACCGCCCGGACATCGTATCCGCCGAGCACCTTGTGGCCCGATGATTCATAGGTGGTCGACCAAAGCTCTGCAAACACGTACATGATGACGACGAGAAAAACGCTGCGCAGCAATGTTTCCGGGATGTAGGCCCATTGATTCTTCAGCGCCACGACAAATATCGCCCAGTATTTGCGAAAGTTGCGGTACACGGGCTGCCACCTCCGTCGCAGTGAACGATCCTCATAATGTCCGGTTCATCGGTCCGCCGCTTGCGGCGCCTCCGTATAAATGGCGCGAATGATCTCTTCCATCGACGGTTCGACAATGCGCACATCCCGCACCTGATGATATTGCAGCACGTACGACAGCACGCGTTCAAGCGGGGTCTTGCGCACATCGACGACAAGCGTGGCGGTATTGTCGCGTTGTTGAACCTGCACTCCGTCCGCGGAGTAGAGAATGGGACCGTCCGTGATTTCCAGATGGATCTCCTTAAAATGGAGGAATCTCTGCGCCATTTGGGAGGTCAGTCCGTTGAACAGCAGCCTGCCGTGGTTGATCACCAGAACTCGCTCGCACAGCGTCTCGACGTCCGTTGCATCATGCGATGTCAAGAACACGGTGACACCCTCGTTCCGGTTGAGGTGGCGAATGAGCTCCCGGATATTTTGCTTCACCACCACGTCAAGGCCGATCGTCGGCTCATCGAGAAA
>JAJZZT010000095.1 GCA_021797415.1 Bacillota bacterium | reverse complement strand
TCTACCAACTCAGAGAAAAAAGCGCGTTCCCTGTGCTCCGCATAGTGCTGTTCCGCAAGGGAACGCGGAACCAGCAACATCTTCCCACCCACCATCTTCATCCCTTTACGCTCAAAACGCGAAACAATTTCGCCAATCAATCCCCGCTGTACACCGTCCGGTTTCACCATGATGAACGTCCGTTCCATTTCGGTTCCCCTTTCGTATATCTGAAACTCCGACATTGTAACAGGCGGCCGCTTGGCGGCGCAAATCCGCTCGCTCTCCCCGGACCGCGGACAAAAGCCGCGCAACGCGGCCCCTAGCGGACACGTGATAAAGTTCCTACTTGTCGCGCGCACCGACGAATTCAGCCACAGCAAGCAATCCTTCGCGGGCGGGAATGCCGGGCAACTCAAACAGTGCCCTCCGGGCGCGCGCAAGATAGCGATCCGCCAGTTCCTGCGCGCGCGCGATTCCCTCGCTGTCGCGCACTAACCGGATGGCACGGTCGGCATCGCCCGCTGTGATCCCGGGGTGGATCAACCCTCTCAACTCCGCCGCACACGCGGGATCCCGCAGGGCGAACAGAAGCGGCGCCGTGATATTGCCCTGGCGCAAATCGCCCCCGACCGGTTTCCCCAGGACACGCTCATCGGCGATAAAATCGAGGATGTCATCCTTGATCTGGAATGCCATCCCAGAAAAATAGCCAAACCTGCGCAGGGCGGCAACCTGTTTCACGGACGCTTCCGCCGCCAGCGCGCCGAGCAGGCAGGACATCTCGATAAGAAACGCGGTCTTGCGCCGAATGCGGCGCAGATAGGTGCGCATCGGCTGATCGAGCGAAAACAGGTCGCGAATCTGTTCCATCTCACCAAGGCAGAGCAGTTCGAGCGCCTTGGAAAACGCGAGGTGCAATTCGGGATTGTCGACCTCGGCCAGCGTGGACAGTGCCTGCGCAAATATGTAGTCGCCCGCATACATGGCCATACGGTTCCCAAATCGTCTGCGCACGGTAGGACTGCCGCGCCTTGTGTCCGAATCGTCGATCACGTCATCGTGCACGAGTGTCGCCATGTGAATCAGTTCAAGCCCCGTCGCCACAGTCACCAATTGATCCCGTCTTTTCCCGAACGCTCCCGCGAGCAATACAAAGACGGGACGCAGACGTTTCCCGCCGGCCTCCACGAGTTGCGACGCCGCTTCCTGCAACACCGTCTCAGAGCAGGAAAGCCGCCGTCTGAGCGTATCTTCCACACAATTCAGATCCGGTCCCAGCACGCGATACATTTCCAAAACATTCACTGTCCACATTCACCCGCCGTAAGGGTTATTGCCCTAAACAATCCCTTGCTGATCCTTCACCCCCGGTTTTCTCCCGATATGGAGTGCGCAAATGCCACCTGTCAAGGCATGGTTCTCGACTTGTTCAAGGCCAGCATCCACAAACATCCCGGCCAGTCCATGACGGTCCGGAAAAGGAATCAGCGATTCCGGCAACCAGCGGTAAGGCTCGCTGCGACCAACCGCCAACCGCCCCACCAGAGGCAGTATATGATAGAAATAAGCATAGTACAAAGCGCGGAACGGTTTCCAGTCCGGTTTGGACAACTCAAGGGAAACCACCATGCCCCCGGGTCTCACAACACGCGCCATTTCCCGCAGGACATGCTGTATATCCGGAACATTGCGCAGCCCGAAGCCGATCGTGGCAAAGTCGAACGAATCATCGGCAAACGGCAAGGCCATCGCATTGCCGTGCACCAGTTCCACCGTGTCCGCAAGCCCTTCGCGCGCAATCTTTCTCTCGCCCACCTCAAGCATCTCCCGGCAAAAGTCGAGCCCCACGACATGGCCGCCCGCTCCCGCTTCGCGCGCCAGAGCAATGGCCCAGTCAGCCGTTCCCGTCGCCACGTCAAGACAACGCGCATCCTGTAAGACGAGCATCCGGCGCATGGCAAACCGGCGCCACAGCTTGTGGACATTGAAACTGAGCACAGAGTTCATCACATCGTAACGCTTGGCAATATGTGAAAACACATCATGCACAAAATCGGGCTGCGCATGCGCTTTTTCCTGTGCCATCCGCCTCAACTCCCCTCGACGACGGGGGTGGTGTTCGGCGCCGGACCGATGCCCGTTTGAAACAGGGCCGACAACTGCAACCAGCCGTCCGCGCCGAACATCTCCACGGAGAGAGTCTGCACTCGGTTCGCAGCATCGCGAAATCCTTGAAACAAACGGCCGATCGTTCCGTATTTTGCATGCAGCGATGCAACGCGCTTATCGCCCGCCAGGATCGAAACAAAAGGACTCACGTGGGATATCTGTCGTCGCTCGTCCGGCGTTACGACGCTGCCAAGCAGCACGCTGGCGAGCGTAAGGACCGCCGGCCGATTTGCCTTGCACAGTTCGTCGTCATACACGCCCGCGCGAAGTGCCGCATCCACCAGGGCTTCCGTTGCGGAATCCGGCGCGAACGCCGCGCACAAAGCGTGCAGCAGCGCGCCCTGCACGATCATGACGTCGGACATATAGTGTTCCGGTTTATAGGAGTCGTCGTTCTTCGACTGGTGCAGGGATGTCTTGGCCACATTCACCTTCGCCACAGCCTCCGAAAAGCGGCTCACGAGATCGATCCTGCCTGCCTCGGCCAAAAGCCGGTAAAACAGACTGCTGTAATAGTCCCCGCCCAGTATGGTCAACCTCCCGCGCTTGGACTGGGCCGAAGGATCCTCCGCTATATCCTCGTGCAGCGCGAGACCGTGATAGACAAGCAGCATCGCCGCAAGGATGCGATCCCGTATGGCGCCCGCCACCCCTGCTTTGAAGAGAATGATGGAGCCAAGCAACAATTGAAGCTTCGACACCTTCGCCGGAAGCGGCACATCCAACAATATCTCGTGCGCCATGAACCGTTCCACATAGGACTGCGCCTCTGATAAACGAAGCCGACGCTCAAGACTGAGGTTGTCCACACCGGAAGTCACGCTACCCATCTCCTGCCACACCGTGTTCATCATACCGCATAAACCGTGCGTCTCATTATAACACAACCGTCACGAACCAAGCGGGGATCAACGTTTATTCCTGCGTGTCGATGACGCCGTGCTGCGTATAGACCATCGCCGGACCGCGCACCTTGATGGCGGATGTGTACTCTGTGAACTGGCAGACCATCACGTCTCCTTTGTCCAGTTTCTCCAAGTGGTTGAATTTCGTTTCCGCACCCCTTGTCAGCCCGATCACCTGAACGCCGCCAGCCTTTGCCTTAATAACGATATAATCCTCCTGCACGAAGATCACTCCCGCGCCTTGATTCCAATACAAAAATCAGCCCGGAACCCCGGGCTGATCCGTGTGGTCGGAATGCCGGGATTCGAACCCGGGACCTCTACCTCCCCAAGGTAGCGCGCTACCAGGCTGCGCTACATCCCGTCATCCAATGGTGCATAGTATAGCAGTTACGCACAGGCAGCGCAAGCCGACGCAAACAACCGCCGCAAACAGCCACGCCGCCACAAAGAAAGTCACTGGACGACCACGAATCGACGCATTTCTTTGCAGTTAACGAAATGCGCCGAAAGAAAGGGAATATTGTGGTTTTTCATCATTTCCACGGAAATTACCGCACTTGCTCTATGCGGCGTCCCGTCGCCGGACGAACGTCCAGGACGCCAGTCCACGGCGCGCCAGTCTACAGAATGATGGCGATCAACCCCCCGCTTCCCTCGTTGATGATGCGCTGGAGTGTCTCTCGGAGTTTATACTGCGCATTTTCCGGCATCATCGAGAGCTTCCCGGAAATTCCTTCACGCACGATGGCGGCCAGGGACTTGCCGAAGATGTCCGAGTTCCAGATCTTCTGCGGGTCCTCCTCGAAATCCTGCATGAGATATTTCACCAGTTCCTCGCTCTGGCGCTCTGTCCCGACGATGGGCGCAAATTCCGATTCCACGTCGACGCGGATCATGTGCACGGACGGAGCGACCGCCTTGAGCCGCACGCCAAAGCGCGATCCCTGGCGGATCAGTTCCGGTTCATCAAGCGCCATCTCGTCCAGGATGGGCGGCGCGATACCGTAGCCGGTCAGTTTCACCATCCGGAGCGCATCGGCCACCTTGTCGTACTCGCGCTTGGCGTACGTGAGGTCTTTCATCAACTGCAGCAGGTGATCCTTGCCGCGGATCTCGACACCCACAACTTCCGTGAGCACCCTGTCGTACAGTTCGTCTGGAGCGGCCAGTTCAATATCCGCTATGCCGCGCCCCATGTCGACGCCGGCGAGCGCCGCGCGCGAGATGAATTCGAACTGGGAAAAATGATCCACCACCCGGTCGACATCGCGCAACCGCCTGATGTCCTGGATCGTCTCGCGCACGGCGCCCTCATAACTGCTGCGCAGCCAGTGCTCCTGATCAAGAACCATGACCCAACTGGGCAGGTTCACGTTGACTTCCTGCACGGGGAATTCGTACAGCGCTTCTTTCAAAACGACCATGACGTCTTCCTGTCCCATGGTTGCGCACGACAGAGCGACGACTGGGATATCGTATTTGTCCATCAGGGCGGCGCGCAAAGCCTGTGTGTCGGGGCTGTAGGGATGCACGGAATTCACGAGCATCACGAACGGTTTCCCCAGTTCCTTCAACTCTGTCACGACGCGTTCTTCCGCCTCGATGTAGTTTTCACGCGGTATTTCCGCCACGCTGCCATCCGTCGTGACAACCAGGCCTATGGTCGAATGGTCCGCGATGACCTTGCGCGTTCCGATCTCCGCAGCTTCCTGAAAGGCGATGGGGTCGTCATACCACGGCGTGCTCACCATGCGCGGCCCGTTGTCATCCTCGTATCCCCTGGCTCCCTGAACCGTGTAGCCGACGCAGTCGACCAGGCGGCAGTCGATGGTGAGCCCCTCCGCCACCGCAATACGCGCGGCCTGGTTAGGCACAAATTTGGGTTCCGTCGTCATGATGGTCCGTCCCGCGGCGCTCTGCGGCAATTCATCCACGGTGCGCGCGCGCTCCGACTCATCGTTTATCCCCGGCAGCACAATCAGTTCCATAAACTTTTTGATGAACGTGGACTTCCCCGTCCGCACCGGTCCCACGACACCCAGATAGATGTCGCCGCCAGTTCGCTGCGCAATGTCCTGAAACACATCGAATCTGTCCACACTGTTCCCTCCCTGGCTAGAAGCCGGTGCGCCGACCCCGTTTGGACGACGATACATGTATACGTCCCGGTGCGACAAATATACCGCCGCCGTCGGGAAAGCTTTCGACCGTCCGTCTAGGGGACATGGGATTAGAGTCCACTTCACAGGCGACCTGATTCCCGATATAGCGTTTGAGGCATCAGCCAAACGCTATATCTACTGTCACTCGCCTGCTGGAATTGGGATGATCCCATGTCCCTGGGTCTATGAATATGTGGACAGGATAGAAAGTAGACCCGCCTCGTCGACTTCTTTAAGAATTAGCGGCGGAACGTCCATTCGCGGGCGCCGTACTTGTCCCTTGCCAGTTGACGGGCTTGCGCCGCTTCTTCATCCGTGACGGATCCCTGCGTGAGCCGGGCCGGCAGACCGGTGGCAAACCCGCTTTGAAACGCGGTCACAGCTTCACGATAGGCGACAGCGCGGCCGGAAAGCTGCTTCACTCCGGTCGCTCGCTCGGAGAATGCCGCGCGCAACCGCTTTCCGTCCTGCCCATCGCGCAGGAGCAGCACGGAAAAGAGATCCTCAGGACGCATGTCCAGCACAAGCGAGCCGTGCTGGAGGAGGCCGCCATGCGCCCGCACCTGGGCGCTGCCCGCTATCTTTCGTCCGTTGACGACAAGTTCGTACCAGGAAGGGGAATCGAAACATGCCGCGGAGCCAAGCGTCTGGAACTTTTCCCGCTCATTCTCATCGGCCAGTGAAACGACTTCGGCCGACAGGCCCAGAGCGCAAAACCCCTCGCGCAAAGCGCCCGAAAGAATGCGGAAAGACTCCACCACCGACGTTTGTGCCAGCTCATGGCCAACGGGCACGATCACACTGTACGTCACTTCGCGGTCATGCAAAACGGACCGTCCGCCCGTCATCCGGCGGACCAGTCCATACTTGCGGGCCACGACGGCCGCCTCGTCAATCTCGCGCGCCGCGCGTTGAAAATAGCCAAGCGAAACCGTCGGGCGGTCCCATGCATAGAACCGGATCGTGGGGGGGGATGCGCCGCGTCCGACCTCGATCAGAATCGCCTCGTCGAGCGCCATGTTGTCCTCGGGCGCTCCCGCCCCGGTGTCTAACAGCCGAAATGTCCACATGGCGGACGACCCCTCACCCGTTCACGTGTTCCCGGTAGACGGCGGCAGACAACAGGGGGGACGTTTCGCCGCCACGCTCCACTTCCAGCATCCATCCTTCACCGTACGGGTCTTCGTTCACTTTTTCCGGCGCATCCTGCAGGGCTTCATTCACCCGCACCACCGTGCCCGAGACGGGCGCGTACAGATCGGAAACGGTCTTGACCGATTCCACCGTGCCGAACGTCTCGCCGGCGCGCAGCGCGCTCCCGACCTCCGGCAATTCAACAAACACGATGTCACCGAGTTCACTCTGGGCAAAATCCGTGATGCCGATGACGATGGCATCGCCTTGGGGACGGATCCACTCGTGCTCTTTTGTATATTGTAAATCGTCCGGAATCGCGCTCATGAGAGGCCTCCTCACATTATGTAACCATTCGTCCGCCGGCAATCCATTCCTCACGGACGGTCCGCTATGGGACAGTGTATCACTTTTTGCGCCGATCGCGCAGGCGCGCCCCAGCGTTTCATATCTAGCGATTCAGATCAGGGATCCTGCCACCCGTATGATGCCTCCTGGGCGTACTCTTCCACTTCGTGCGTGCGGGCGCGCCTCATCAGATCATAGACGACCGCCCCCGGAGTCGCGCCGGCAAGTATCGACGCGATCGCTTCCGCAATGGGCATGGAGATGGCGCGCTCGCGCGCAAGTTCGACCGCCACGCGCGTTGTCGAGATGCCCTCTACCGTCATGCCCACCGCCGCGACGGCGTCCGCCGGCGACATTCCTTTTCCGAGCCGGAAGCCCGCCTGCCAGTTTCGGCTGTGCCTGCTGGTGCACGTCACAATCAGGTCGCCCACACCCGTCAGTCCAAAGAAGGTCTGGGGCGCCGCTCCCAAGCTCACGCCAAGGCGCACAATTTCGGCCAGCCCGCGGGTCATCAGGGCTGCGCGCGTATTGTCTCCATACGCCAGGCCATCCGAGATGCCGCATCCCAGCGCGATGATATTCTTCAATGACCCGCCCAGTTCCACTCCGGCGACATCCGGGTTGGTATAGACGCGCAGCCTGTCGTTCATCAGCAGGTCCTGCACACGCTCGGCCATGGTCCGCGAGACAGCCGAGCTGACGAGCGTCGTCGGCAGGCCGCCGGAGAGTTCCTCCGCGTGGCTGGGGCCGGATACCACCACAAGCGATCCCGGATTGAGCTCGCTCCATTCGGAGAGCAGCACCTCGCTCATCCGCAAGCCCGTCCCCTGTTCAAGCCCTTTCACGGCGTGCACCACACACGCCGGTTTCAAGCGAAGGGCGGCAAGCGCCCGGCCGGTCTCGCGCAGCGCCTGAGACGGCACGGTGAGCAAAAGGGTATCGGCCGCCCGGAGTTTCTCCAGTTCTGTCGTCGCCCGCACTCCGTCATGCAACACGACTCCGGGCAGGTACCGGACGTTCGTGTGCGCAGTGTTGATCTCGCGCACAACGGACGCAGAACGACCGTACAGGATCACTTCCTGGCCATTGTAAGCCAGCGTGGATGCCAGCGCGGAACCAAAACTGCCAGCGCCGACAACTCCGACTAACGCCATCCCTTCACCCCCGCTTCTCTGAGAGGTCGTTCAAAAAGGGGGCAGAACTCCCCGGCGCATTGCCGCGTCATCGCCAGAAATGCTCCCTCACGTACCCAAAAACGTACGCTCGGTCCGCATTTCTGCCTGCTTTCTTGCACTGCGTGAGTCTTACCTGCCCTCTTTTTGAACAGGTTCTTTGGGAGGTCGTTCAAAAAGGGGGCAGAACTCCCTGGCGCATTGCGGAGTTTCATCGTCAGGAGTGAAAGAACAATCGGCGTTCCGTCCCACGGCGCAGCCGCTCAATATTCCCCCGGTGACGCCAGTAGGCCAGGAGAGCGATCGCGACGGCCACCACCGTATCGATCGGATGGACGTGCATAAAAAGCTGAAAAATGGGTGTAAACGTGACAAACGCAAGCGCGGCCAGCGACATGTAGCGCGTCCCGACCAGCAGCAGCACAGCCAGCAGCAGCGAATACAAGGCGGCGCCGGGCGTCAGCGTGAGCAACACGCCGATGGCTGTCGCAATCCCCTTGCCGCCCCGGAAGCCGAGAAAAATCGGC
>JAJZZT010000474.1 GCA_021797415.1 Bacillota bacterium | reverse complement strand
AGCAGTTCGGAGTGATGCACCCCCTCCGCGGATAAGCCGAAATCAGCATACTCCTTTCGGAACTGATTGTACGCGTGCGGGTCGGTCGTCACAATTTTTTTGACGCCGTACGCGCGAAACAATTCGACGTTGCGCCGCGCCAGCTCCTGGTAGAGAAACTCGTTGCCGAGCCTGCGCGCCGAGTCTCCGTCGCTCTCTTCTTCCTCTCCGAGAATGGCGTAACGGACGCCCGCGCGTTGCAGCAACTGAACAAACGCGCGCGCGATCTTCTGGTTGCGCGGGTCAAATGACACCGCACTGCCGACGTAGTACAGGTACTCCACGGGCTCCTTAGAATCGCCGTCCGCCATAAGAGGCACATCCAGGCCGCGCGCCCATTCCGCCCGCGCGCCGCGCGGACGCCCCCATTCGTTGGAATGCCGTTCGAGATTGGTGAACGCGCGATTGACCTCAGGCGAAGCGCGTCCTTCCGTCAGGACGAGATTGCGCCGGATGTCGACAATCAGGCTGACGTGCTCGTTATAGACGGGACACGCCTCCTCGCAGGCACGGCAGGTGGTGCACGCCCAGATCTCGTCTTCCGTATAGATGCCGCCGACCAGGGGCGGCGGCGCGATGGGCTCGCCGGCTTCGTCCACCGCCGTTCCCCCGGAGTCGCGCAGCGCGAGAAGCGACGGCCCCGCCTCAACCAACTGATCTTTCAGTTTCATGATCAGATACTTGGGCGACAGCTCTTTTCCCGTGAGCGTAGCCGGACAACTGACATGGCAGCGCCCGCATTCCGTGCAGGCGTATCCGTCTTGCAACTGCTTCCAGGTCAACTGCGTCAGATCGCGCGCTCCGAACTGTTCGGCCGTCTCGTCGGAGAGATCGAGCGACTGCAGCTTGCCGACCGGCCCGAGCGGGCGGTAGTAGGAATTGAGCATCGCTCCGATCATGTGCAGGTGCTTGGAGCGCGGGATGAATGCGAGAAAAGCGACAATCGCCGCCACATGGGCCCAGAAAAAGACCTGCGCCCACACTCCGGCCGTCTGCGGCGCCAGTCCGGCCAGCCAGACGGCGACAAGACTGGAAATCGGCAACGCGGCGTCCGGATGGACGCCGGCGCGAACGGCATCCAGGCCGCCGACAAGAAACAGCGTGACGACGATGACGAAAATCAGAAAGAGAATGAATCCCGCTTCCACCGTCGGCTCCGTGCGCATGGGGCGCACCACGTAGCGACGGAAAGCCGCAACCATCACCGCAATCATGACAAGAGCCGCGGACACCTCCTGCACAAACGTGAACCAAGGCGCCGTCAGGCCGGGAATATGCCGCGCAAAGACTCCATACGAGAAAAAATCCAGTTCGCCGAAACCGAGAATGATGAATCCCCAAAAAATGATGAAGTGTCCGACGCCGGACGGTTCGGCAAGCACCCGCCGCTGTCCGGGCACATTGCGCAAAAACCCGCGCCAGCGGACGCGCTTCTGGTCGCTGCGGTCAAGCGGCCTCCCGAGGGTGAGCAAGCGGTAGCGCTGCGCGACACCCGCGGCAAACGCGGTCAAGCCGACGGCCGCCAGCACAACAAAAGCGATCACGGAGAGCGGATTCATGGCACACCTCCGTTTCCAGAATACTCATTTTACGCGCGGATTGTCGAGTGGGGTCGCGCGCCTTTGCACACAGCCCTTCGTGCCGTTTCACACGGTCCTGCGCGCCTTTTCACACGGCCCTTCGCGCCCATTGCACACGGCCCTTCGCGCCCATTGCGCTCCCACTCTTCCTTATTCACACGTCGGCTGGACAATGCGCGCCGCGCTTGGCAAGATAGAAAGAGCATTTTGCGCCGATTGCCGATCGGCCAAGGGGAGATGGCACATGGTTGTGGACGGGATTTTCGGACAATACGACAACACCTTTCACGGCAGAACCGTCATTGTAACAGGCGGAGCGCAGGGCATCGGCATGGGGATTGCGCAGGCATTTGCGCAAGCGGGTGCGACGGTGGCCATCGCGGATGTCGATCCGGAAGCGGGGCAGGAACACGCGGCTCACCTGCGCAGCCGGGGATGGCGGGGCGAATTTTTCCAAGCGGACATCGCACTGGAAGACGAGGTGCGTCGTCTGGCAGCAGATGTGATAAAACGTTGCGGCGGAATCGACGTGCTGATCAACAATGCGGGCATCGGGCATCACGCGACGCTGGCAGAGCGGACGATGGAACAGTGGGACCGCGTGTTGGCCGTGAATCTGCGGGGGCCGTTCATGATGGTCAAGTACTGCGCAGACGCGCTGGCCAAGAGCGGCCGTGGCGCCGTGGTCAACATCGCATCGACCCGCGCGCTCATGTCGGAACCGGATACCGAACCGTACGCGGCATCCAAGGGCGGGTTGCTTGCCCTCACGCATTCACTGGCCGTCAGTCTCGGACCGGCGGTGCGCGTGAACGCGATCAGCCCCGGCTGGATCGAGGTGGGGGATTGGCGCCGGTCGGACCGGAAAAGGCAACCGGAGCATCGGCCCCAAGACCTGTCACAGCACCCGGCGGGACGCGTGGGAACGCCTCCCGACATTGCCCACGCCTGCCTGTTTCTCGCGTCGCCCGCAGCCGGGTTTATCACCGGCGCCAACCTCGTGGTGGACGGCGGCATGACCATACGCATGATCTACGAGGAGTGACGCAAAACAGTGCGGATTGTGTCCGATTCGAGCCTCGGACACAATCCGCGAATCCATTGCACCCGATCTGCACGCTTGTTCGGCAAGCGCCCCCGACGGACCCCCGGTTTACCCCCGCGGGGTCCGTGAACGCTCCGCTTCGGTCGATCACGCCCACCAGATTTCGGTCAGCCGCTCCTTGATGATCGATTCTTTCAAGAATGCGACCGCTTTTTGGAAGCCTTCCTCAATCGACATCAGACTGTCCTCGTGTTCGATGCTGATGGCCCCGTCATAACCGATCAATTGCAGCGTACTGATGATCCGGCGCCACGTCTCTGCGCCGTGTCCGTAGCCGACGGACCGGAAGATCCAGGAGCGGTTCATCTCGTCGCGATAGCTTTTCGTGTCCAGTACACCGTTTTGCGCGGTATTGTCCGGTTCAATCGCCGTGTCCTTGGCGTGGAAATGGAAAACCGCCCCCGCTTTGCCGAGCGTTTTCAACGCCGCCACGGGGTCCATTCCCTGCCAGAACAGATGGCTCGGATCAAAATTGATCCCGATGCCGTCCCCGCATTTATTGCGCAGGCGCAGCATCGTCTCCGTGTTGTAGACGACAAATCCGGGGTGCGCCTCGATGGCCACGCGAATCCCGTGCTGTTTGATAAACTTGTCCTGCTCCCGCCAGTACGGGATCACCTTTTCCTCCCACTGCCACTTCTCGACGGCCGCGTACTCCTCAGGCCAGGCGCACGTCACCCAGACGGGGTTTTGCGATTGTTCCGATTCCCCTGGGCACCCAGAGAACGTGATCACCGTCTTGACGCCCAGTTTCTCCGCAAGCAGCACCGTGTTGCGAAAATCTTCATGATACTGCGCCGCCGTTTCCCGGTTCGGATGCAGCGGGTTGCCATGGCAACTGAGCGCGCTGATCTCAAGGCCGCTTTGCTCCACCGTGCGGCGAAACGCCTGGTACTTGCTCTCGTCCGCCAGCAATTCCGCCGGATTGCAGTGCGATTTGCCCGGATAGCCCCCGGCTCCAATCTCGACGGCCTCCAAACCGCTGTCTTTTATGTAGGCCAACGCTTCTTCCAGCGGCTTTTGCCCGAAGAGCACCGCGAATACACCCAGTTTCATGCGGATTCTCCCTTTCTGAAAAGAAAGTCTGCTACGGCTTTGGGGACAGGTGATAAACCAAACGGGGACTTTATCACCTGTCCCCCAAGCCGGCGCATACAAACAGTTTACCACAGAATCGCGCCTGCTCCTGCGGTCGACACCTTCATCCTGGAAAATGCGCGTCAAGGCAAATCTCCGCGGCGATCACAGCCCGACGGGTACGCCGCCCTCGCGCCGCAGCGCGCCATCCTCAAGAAACTGCGCCACTTTTTGCGCCGTCAGCACGCCGTCGGCGATACAATCCGGTATTCCCATGCCCCGGTAAGCCGAACCGGCCACATACAACCCGGGCGTCGCCGCAAGCTGACGCTCAATCTGCTCCACGCGCGCCCGGTGCCCGACCTCGTACTGCGGCATCGCACTCTGCCAGCGCGAGATCTTTCCGAATGTCGGGGCGCCCGCCACGCCAAAGCGACTGCGCAATTCGCGGACGAACAGCTCGACCAATTCCTGATTGTCCAGCCGGGTCCAGGTGTCATCCCCGTCACGGCCAATATACCCCCGCACCAGGGTTCCAAACCGATCCGCGGCAGACCCGGGCCATTTGTTTGATACGACCGTCATGGCGCTGAACCGGGAATGCTCGCCGGCCGGAATCAGGAATCCCGTCCCCTGCAGGCCCAGCCGATCGGCTGGCTGGTCATACCCCAACAGCACGGTCGCCGTGGAGACATAGCGGATCGATCGCAACAGTCCGGGATGAATCCCGGCCGAGACGAGGATATCCGATGCGGCGTACGATGGCACGGCCAGAACGACAGCGTCGGCCCCCAGGGAAGACAGTCCCTTTCCCTCCCGCACAATCACGTCGTAAGAACCGGCATGGTGCCTGCGCACCTGCGTGACATGCGCGCCAAGACGCAAGGCGACCCGTCCGGACAGGCGCAGCACCAGATGTTCCACCAGTGCTTCGAGTCCCCCCGCCAGACTGGCAAACGGCGATTGCGGCGCACTTCCCCGGTCCATCCGTCGCGGTCGTTCGATCAAAGCGCCGCGCATCAGACTGCCGTAACGCTGATAAAGCCGGCGCAGTACGGGAGCGACCGCTTCAAGGCTGAGACGGTCGATATCGCCCGCATGAATGCCGGCCAGAAGAGGAGACGCCATGTTCTCCACAAACTCTTTTCCCAAGCGACGGCGCAGGAACGCGCCCAGTGCAACATCGTCTTCAAGCGGACGGCCGGGAAGAAAAAGATCGCACAGCGCCCGGAACTTCCCGGCTGGCGAAAGCAGCGACGTTTTCGCGAACGCACCCACATCTCCCGGTATGGCGGAAAACATGCCGTCCGGCAAGGAATGAAAGGCCCCCTCGCGGGAGATGTACGTGCCGCCGCTCGTCGCCGCATAGATGATTTGATCCTGCAGGTCAAGATCGCGAATGAGCTCCATGCCCGCCTGTTTGTGCGTATAAATGGAGTCAGGCCCGAGTTCTGCGAACACGCCCGACTCATCGCGATATGTCCGGATCTTGCCGCCGAACCGCCCGCTCTCTTCAAGCAGCGTGCAACGCAGAGAAATCCCTGCGCGCCCGCTCCACTCCATCAGCCGATGGGCCGTAGACAGGCCGGTGATGCCGCCGCCCACAACGACAACATGCACTTCATTCATCGCGCATCCCCCAGAAGGCATCCATTGCATCTGACCACATCTACCGGATTATAGTCTTTATCTCCGGCTGGCAACAGGTACAACCGGACGGGAAGCGGATAGCGCAGACGGACTATTCGCATAACAACAGTGCGGATGGCCGGCAGGCCATGACCATTGTCCCCTGCCAGCCGCCATTACCCCCCGAGGACATGGTATCCAACCACATTTTCATTTTGCGCTGGCAACCGCCTGGAGCCGATCATGTGGTTCCAGGCGGTTTTTGGCCTCCTGGTACAACCCTGCCATGCCGCCGTAGAGCGCGTAGAAAAACGCGTCGGGCGCATCCAGCGAAAAAGAAAGGTATTGACGCGGATCCATCCCCAACAACCATTCAAACAGACTGGCCGTATTGTAGGCATAAAAGCAGAAACTGGTATAATCAAAGGCGGGCATCTTCTCGAAGATGGTCACGATGTCCGCTGCGTACCGGTCAATATCGTCGGCGGCCCGTTGCACAATCCGGATCGCATCCTCCAGTTGCACGGCAATCCGGAGCGCGGAGTCATTCACTATTTGGATCTCAGCCATGAATTCATCCCCTGTCCGGATTTTTCAAACCACAAGCTCTCCGGCGCGCACGGCCATTGCAAAGACGGGGAGGGGAAGCAATTCTTCCTTTCCGGGCATCTGCGGCCGCAACTGAAGATATCCATCGTCCGCCACATCGGGATTTGCTGGATTGAGCAGCGTCCCTTGCGCGATCAGGCGTGATACGGCCGACAGCCCCCACCACAGCGAGGGATCCTGCACAGGCGTTTCACCGGAAAGCTGCAGCACACTGTAAACCGCCTCGTACGGCATGGGGGTGATGACCACCACATGCCGCATCGAGTTGTCTTCGTCAATCACGAAGACACGCCGGTAACCATGCGCGATGTGCCCCAGCGGAAGCCACTTCACGCGCGCGGCCATTACTTGGAACGCTCAATTTTGATGCGAAACGCCTGGGGGCCGCGCTCAAGATAATCCCATGTGAACGCGTCCGGGCGCTCCAGGTCGAACTGGTAGTGCAGCGGCACAGGATCGTGATCGTTGATCAACAGCATGGACTGGCCTGGCTGAAGACTGTCGAATGTCTCGAAAATCACCTTGTGCTTTTGATGCGGCGGATACTCCGTCGCATTGACCGTTGCGGCAAATGTTTCACTCACGGGAACTCCTCCTTGAGAACGTGGATTGAACCTCGACCTACTTTACCCGCATCCGGACACGGCTGTCGTGACGGAAATCACACGGTCTCCGATCGTCCGGCGTTCGGCAACCAGAAAAGCACGATCGCACTCACGACCGCCAGAATCGCCATGACGATAAATACGTCGTGCAGTCCCCGCGCGAGCAACTCCCGCAGATGTTCACGCGCCACCAGAGCCAGCCGGGCCGCATACAGCGGATTCAGCAGGCGATTTTCCTGCGCGGCGGCGGATGTGCCGACCCCGGTGGCGGAGTGGACCACAGCACCGGCGGTCGATCTCGCCGCTCGCACAAATGATCCGTTAAAGAGTGTGCCGAAGACGGCGATGCCGACCGTCGGACCAAGGGCGCGCACAAACTGGTTCGATGCGGTGGCGGCGCCGCGCAGGTTCCAGTCGACCGCCGACTGGATCACCACAGTGAAAGCCGTCGTGGAAAATCCGAAGCCGAGACCCATGATCAGCATCACGGCAATGAACACCCATTGAGGCGACGATTGCTGCACCGTCGCAAGCCAGATCGCCCCCGCCGTGAGAGCGCCCGCGCCCGCCAGGGATGTCCTGCGCGGCCCCAGACGCAACAGCAACCGCCCTCCCAGCGTGGCGCCGACCGGCCAGCCGATGGACAGCGGCGTCAGCGTGAGGCCCGCACTGGTAGCGCTGTGCCCGAGGATCCCCTGAACCCACAGGGGCAGATACGCGGTAAGGCCAATCAGGACGGCGGAAGAAAAAAGGCTGGCGAGATTGGATACAAGAATGATGCGTTGCGCGAACAGCCGCAACGGGACCATCGGCTCGGGCGAACGCGCCTCGACGGCCACAAAGACCGTGAGCAAAACGCCCGCCAGCACGAACAGTCCGACAATCTGAAACGAACCCCACGGCATGAATTGTCCGCCCGACAAGAGCGCGTAGAGCAGACTGGTCACACCGGCGGAAAACGCCGCCGCGCCAAGGTAGTCTATGGTGTGCTGCCGCCGCTCGAAATGCTCGTGCAGAACAAACCAGAGCAACAGGATGGAAACCAGCCCTACCGGGATATTGATATAAAAAATCCATCGCCATGAGAGCATATCCACAAAAAAACCGCCGACAAGCGGCCCGAGAATCCCCGCGATTCCCCAGACGGCGCTGAAGACACCCTGCATTCTGGCGCGTTCTTCGTACGCGTAAAGATCGCCGACAATCGTCAGCGTGATCGGAAGAACAGCCCCCGCGCCGATCCCCTGAAAGGCGCGAAACCAGATGAGCTGCACCATCGAACCGGAAGCGCCGGAGAGTGCGGAGCCGAACAGGAACAACGCCGCGCCGACCGTGAAAACAATCCTACGGCCAAACAGGTCCGCGAGTTTTCCCCAGATGGGCGTCGTGACCGCCGATGTCAGCAGATAGACCGCGAACACCCAACTCATCAGCCGAATGCCTCCGAGATCGCTGACGATAGTGGGCATGGCCGTGCTGACGACGGTACTGTCCATCGCCGTCAGGAATGTCGCGACAAGGATCGCCACGGTGGCACTCTTGCGATTGGTGTGCGGCGCGCGCATAGAAGCCCCTTTCATCAAGCCTGTCATCATGCTCCCTGCTGTTGCCAATGTCAATATAGCAGGTTTGTGCACCAAGCGCCGCCATGAAAAAGCAGAGAGCCGGCGAGCGGCTCTCTGCGGCGATGGACTTAATCACAACGGGTAGAGCAGTTAAGCAATCTTCAACAGACGACGCCAGATGGGCGATCCCGAAAAACAACGTACGTTGTCTTTAGCAA
>JAJZZT010000065.1 GCA_021797415.1 Bacillota bacterium | reverse complement strand
CACCAAAACGGTGATGGCATCGGGCTTCGGCGTGGTGCTGACCACCGCGCGCGGCATGATCGCGCGGATCAGGGAATCCTGGGATAAAAGCCAACCCGCTCAGGGAGACCGCCTGACCGAATGGGAAGCGATACGCGGATTCGCCGAAGTGGACCTGTTAATCATCGACGAGGTCGGCAAACAGTTTGGTGGGGGGAAAGGCGATGAGGTTCACTTGTTTGAAGTGATCAACCTGCGTTATCTGGACTTGAAACCCACCATCGTCCTTTCGAATGAACTTCCCAAAAGCATTGAGTCTTACATGGGGTCAGCCGCTTATGACCGCCTCTGCGAGAGAGGCATGTTGTTGAGTCTTGACTGGCAGAGTTATCGGCGCGGTCAGTCTGTGTGATCAAGCAATATTGGTCTATAAGCATTTTACGGGCACAAAACGATGTCCTTATCGAATTGGTTCATTAAAAGGATATAAAGCATGTTTGGTATAAACGAAGTCGAACAACGGGTTTCTGTAACCGTATCTCGTCCTGATGTGTTCTTCGGGATGAATCATTTTGAAATGAGTGACCTTCGGCGATGGCTGGAAGGCATTGAAGCCAGCGGCAACACGACACCGCCAGAAGACCAGGCGAATATGTATGCCGACGGCGTGCGATTCGGGCTGGCCCAGATCGGACAGGGTTTTTCGGTATTGCCCGGCGCGTCTCCGCTAACGCATCCCTGGACGGATGCGTTGGGTACGGCGTGGCGGTGGGACCGTGAATATCTGCAACCTGTTGCGGACAAATCCATGAACCATTCGGATACCGAAGATTTTACAGATATGTCCGATGCGGATTTTGTCTGCTTTGTCCGCGGATTGCTGAACGCTACATTGGCCTGCGGGTGGATCGTGGACGCGCAAACCGCATTAAAGCAGGCCGTCTAATAGTCGCTCAATAGACTACTCGTCTTCCGCGTCGTCCGATGTTTCCTGGGCGGCGCGGAATTTCTTGGGCACCGACCCTCCAGACACCTTCTCTCCGGGCAACTTTGGCCAACCGCTTCTGTTGTCGAGGATCGTTTGCAGAGTGGTCCCCCTGGCGTCGGCTTCGGCCTCGGCTGCGGCCATCCATCGCCGCAAGGCTTCCTTCTCGCCATATTTGTCCGCCATATGGCTGATGATCCAGAACAAACGCTTGGTGGGCGGCGCGGGAGACTTTCCTTGCGATTGCCAGTCGGCTCCGTTGTTGTACCGGGCGCCGGAGAGCACCGCGAGCCAGTTGGCCGACGCCAATCCATCTCTTCCGCGCTTGGAGGCCAGTCCGGCGAACCGCTTGCGCATCTCCTCTACGCTGGGCATTTCCGGCATGGGGCAATCTTCCGGGTAGGCCCAGAGCATGCGAATCAATATGGACAACGAGGGCTCCACCACCTGGTTGCCCGCTGCATCGTCCGTTTCCTTGTCGCCCATCAGCACTTTCTGCGGATAGCCCAGCAAATAAAGGGTTTCCCGATACGAATAGCCCAGCGTATATCGCAAGCTCTGGATGTCTTTAGCAAAAATGGGCTTGTTCGAAAAGCTGGAAGACCAGGATGCCCCAATGGACGAAGGCGTGGTGGGGTGTTCATTGGCCGGTTTCCGTGCGGTTTTTTGTGTTGCGATCTGTTTCAATTGGACATCCTCCTATAAATACATTTAACATCATGTTAAACACTATAGCGGTATTCGTTGTGTTTTGGCAAAACGGGTTCATTGGTGGAGGAGGTGACGATTGAAAACTAAGAAAGAGACGATAAAGCAGGGCAGGGCCAAGGATGTGGTCAGGGGACTTTCCTGGCGGATTGTCACCGAGGGAGAGGCGTTTCCGCGGCCGGATCGGGAAGATGATCTTTGTATCCCGAACGTGTGCATGCCGGGATTTGAAAAAGAGAAAATGAGGCGTGCGCGGGAGGGTGCCCCCATTGGCTTTTTTTGTGTCTCGAACATGAGCCAATCGGCGCCTTTCGCTTCCCGAAAAGTGACGATAAATACGACGCGCACGGGTGGGCAAACTCCGGTATTCTTTCAGTTGACCTTCAATGTGCAGGTGAGCGGATACGCCAAGGGCGACGTGATGGATTGGGATCGTATCACTTATCTGCAAGCGTATCATTTATACAAAAATCACTTGTCCGCCATCTGGGATCGCGTTGCGGCGTCCGATGTTGATGGGCGAGAGGCTCTATTGAAGTATAGCAATCTCCACGACGCGCTTGCTGACGACCCGCTGTTGGCGATCACGACGCTTTGGCGGGTGTTTCCCACTTTGCAGGCGGTGACCTGGGATTTGCCTGTCGACGAGATCCCCCGCTTTCGCGGTTTGGCGATCAGGGACGCGTCCCTGATGGAACAGGCCGTCGCACTGGCGCCGGTTCTCGGGAACATTTCCGGAGATTGGCGTTTTTGCGAGAACACGGAGATTTCGGATTGGCCGCAATTTTAACCAGCGATCCATTGTTGCCGGCGACTTCGCCGGTTTGCGTTTTGATTATTAAATCGTTATCATAGTCATGATGACGATTTACTTGAAAAGGAGGCGGTCTTGGCTTTTGCCGCGCATCTTCTAAAGTCGCCCAAACCGGCAACGCCCACGAATGGGGGAGGGTTCGGATCAGGGATGACGAAGGCGTCTTCGCCGGCAGTGGCGCGTGAGGCGCCCGCGAAGCCAGCGGGCATCGCCAACACACTTAAAAAATCGCCCACCAAGCGCTGCGCGCGGAATGAAACGACTCCATTGTTGCCGGATTCCGTTCAAAAAGAGACAGTCTGGCGCGGAATTTTGCGGCACGTCAGATATCACCAACCGGTTGGCGTCGCGAAAAAAGACGGGGGCATGGGCAAAGGGTGGGGTATCTTCGTCCTGGAACCCGTCGACGCACGGCATTTGCCGGAAGGCTTTCCCCCGGACCCCGCGATTTACGCGAAGAAAAGCTGGACGGTCAAAGGGGTGATGGCCAGCAATCCGCAGACCGGCATGGAAATTTTGTGTCACGGGAACATCGTGAAGGACCCGGCTTATGGTCAGCAAATCGACGCCAGTGTCCTGGTCGAACCGTTGCCGGATGTGCGCGATCTGGACCACATTCTGCGATGGATGACGCGCAAGACGGGGACGTCGAAACATCGGATCGTCGGCATGACGGTCGTCCGCGCGAAAAAGGCCGTGGCGCATTTCGGCGAAGACATTCTGACGGCCATGGCGGACTCCGAACGATTGAAAGAAATCTTTCCGGAAAAGATTTGTTCGGCGATGGCCGAATCCTTCCAGCGGGAAAGCCGGAGTTACCGGCTGCACCTGTTTTTTCTGGATCATGGGTTGCATCAGGGGCATGTGCATGCCGTCCTGTCGCATCTCGAAGACCTGTCTCGCGATAAAGGGCGGGCATGGACGGTGGACGCGGTGGTCGCGCGCACGCGGGAAGACCCCTATTGGTTGACCAGCGTGTCTGGCATCGGATTTTTGGTGGCCGACCATTTGGCGGAATCTTTGGGCATGGCTGAAGACGACCCCGCGCGGTTACGGGCGGGGTTACGGTACGCACTGGATTTACGCGAAAAAGACGGGAATACGGTAACGCGGAAAGACGTCCTTCTCAGCGTGGCCGGCGACAAGCAGGTTTTGCGCATCGAGTCCATGTCCGACCCCGCACAGGCGAAGCGAGCATTGGGGGACGCTTTTTCGCAGTGGATTACGGACAAGGATCATTCGGACGTGCTGTGCTGGGAACTCCCTTCCAAAGATGGTTTTACGATGCAAAAATGGGTGGCGCGCGCGATTTGCGGTTACTCTGAACGGTATGTGGCCCGTCGAATTCTGGAAATGTCCCAGTCTGACAGACGAATGCTTTCTGCCGACGCGTTGCAGGCTGAACTTTCGCGGCGAGCCTGCGGTCAGCAGGATCGGGATGCATCCCACGCTGGTTTACACCCCGCAAGGGTGACGCTTTCGGGATCGCAGCGCGCGGCGTTGTTGCAATGTTGCTCCACCCGTTTCGGGGTGCTCACCGGCGGACCTGGTACGGGGAAAACCACCTGCCTGGACACGGTGGCCCACGCTGCGCTGGCCTGCGGGTTGCGCGTCGAGTTGTGTGCGCCGTCCGGGAAGGCGGCGTCGAGGCTCAAGCAGGCCACCGGACTGGACGGGAAGACGATTCATCGTTTGTTGCGGTTGGGGCCGGAAGGGGAAGCTTTGTTCAACAAAGAAAATCCTTATCCGGCGGACCTGTTCATCGTCGATGAGTCTTCGATGGTCGACGTGTATCTGATGCGGCACCTATTGTACGCCATCCCGGACGGCGCCGGGGTGTTGCTGGTCGGGGACGATCAGCAGTTGCCGTCCGTGGGGCCTGGGCGCGTTTTCGGAGACATCATCGACTCTGGGGTCGTCGCGGTCGGCCGATTGACGGAAAACCATCGGCAGGGCGGCGCGTCTGATATTGCCGTGGCTGCCGCTCGCGTGGTCTCCGGCAGGTTGCCCTGCGCTTTGCCTGCGGTGGTAGAGGCGTATCCTGAAGCCGTTATTCCGCGGGAAACGTCTTTCTTTTCGACGCAGTGGGTGGAACACGGCGACGGCGAGTTCGTCGTGACGCCGGAGCGTGTGCGCCAGTCCATTCGGGACGATATCGACACGCTGGTCCGCAACGGCGCTCGCCCGGAAGATATTCAGATTTTATCGCCGCAGAAGCCGGGCGCACTGGGTATCCGTGCGCTGAACGGAGAAATGACGGCTTTGTTGAACCCGCTTCGGCCGCAAGGTGCGGATAGCAGTCTGCCCTGTTGGCCTGAAATGTGTCGTACCCCTTTGGGGATGGGGGTATCCGATGACCAGCCGATATTCTGGCATGTCGGAGACCGCGTCATTCAGGTGAAAAACGATTATCAGAACGACGTGTTCAACGGCGATATGGGCGTCGTGGTCTGGACGGAATCCGAAAGCGAGGACCAGAAACCTTTGCTGGGCGTATATTTTGAACAGGGTGACCTGCCTGACATTGCGGAGTTTATGGCGGAAGTCGAGCGATATCAACCAGGGAATCCGTTGTTATCATGGGCACTGTCGGACATGCAGGCGTTCGGCAGCAAATGGTCTGCCATGAACAAAGGAAAGATCGTTTGGTATGAGACCAGCCAGATTTCGCGGGTTCGCCCCGCCGGAGTGCTCACCATCCACAAGACGCAGGGGTCCGAGTATCCCTACGTGATCATGATTTTACATACGCATCACTGGTTTATGGCGTCGCGCCCGCTGCTGTATACGGGCATGACGCGCGCCAAAAAGGGCTTGCGTCTGTATCTTTCCGAAAAGTCGGCGAGAAAAGCGGTGCGGGACACGGGAGCCGCGCGAGACACATTATTGGCTTACCGGTTGAAAACACGGTGGATTGAAACAGGAACGGGGCCAGAACCGAAGTTTGACACCAGTAACCATTAACGCTACCATAGGCTCGTTAAGTGTATTCACGCAGAGGGAATATCATCATGTTGGCTGAAGTTCGCAAAGACAAGGCGCGGGCCGCCATTCAGAAGAATGGAGGTTCCGCGAGATTGGCGCCGGAAACGGCTTCCCGTCGGGCACGGAAAAGTTTGAAAAAAGAGGCGGGCGTGTCGCTGCCGTCTTTCGAGGATAGCGTCGGCAATGTCATTAGCCCTGCTGATGCGATGGGGTCCATCTCCGTAAAGAAGGCGGGTAACCGTGAAATGCTGGTGTTCGCGCAAAACGAGTCCGCGCTTTTGCGGCGGCAGGAGGCGTTGTTCCGGCAGGCGTCGGGATGGATCGCCCGTGTTCCGGAGGAGCGTCGCGAGGGGGTGCGGCAGGCGGTGATGGTTTACGCGCGCAACGTGCGAGCCTGGCAGATGCAGACCCAGGAACAGGAGGCGGCGTTCCTTGCGGCGCAGGACAAGGATCAGCAGGCTCGCTCCCGATTCATGCTGGCCGAGAGTGCCCTGACCGACGCGGCGCAGAAGAAACGCTTCGGGCTCTTTGGCCTGGCGTTTCGCAAACGCCGAATGCAGGCACAGGCCTGCCTGGAACAGGCTTGCGAGCATTCGGCAGCGGTGCGGGAGGCATTGAATGAACAGGGTTTGGCGATTCACCGGTACATGCGCTTCCAGTCGGAATGGCGGCAGTCGATAGAGGAAATGATGGCGTTCGTGGCCGAGCAGTCCGGGTTTTGATCGATTACGGCTGTCGCGGCCAGCAATGATGCTTTTTTGCACGGCGCGAAACCGCTATCATACACCTGAAAAATGTTTATTCATTAGAGGGTGACATGTCTGAATCCAACGTTTCCTTATGGTTCAATTCTCCGCAAACCTGGGTCATTCCGGTTTTGAAGGCGGATAAACACCGCCCCGTTTCCGAAACGCTTTTGGAAACGGCGAGCGCCGCCCAGGTCAGCGGGGCGGACGCCATCTGGACGTTTGGTGCCAGATATCCGGAAGACCTGCCCGCGTTGATGTCCGCACGAGTGGGGGATTGGGTGGTCGAGATGGACGATGGACACCGGCGTCTTTTCAGCGACGCGGAATTCCGTGAGCGGTTCGCTCCGAACGGGACGGAACTCCGCGTCCTGTCTTATGAAACGCAACGCCGGGCGGATGAACAGCGCATCCTTGCGGGGTACCAAGAAGGTGAAGCGTACCGTAGAGGGTTGGCGGCTTCTGATCACCTTTCTGCGTTCGCACAAGCGTGTCTGGAACTTGGGGAACGCAACGCATGGACAAATTCAGCACAGGAAAGCCGGTTCCGTGCCATGCCGATAACCGGTGATGACAGGACAAACGCTTCTCTCGCAAGGGAAAAAATCGTTGGCGCCGCGGTGGAAAAAATGCGGCAGGCGTTCGCCGGCGAACTGCCTTTGACGGTATGGATCACCCGAACGGTGCGGCAGGAGTTTCCCGTGGACCTGGTGCAAAAGGTGATGCGCGCCATTTCGGAGCGCGGCGGCGACAGCCTTGCAGGCGGCAGCCTTGCGGGCGGCGTCGGCGGTGGCCCCGTGGTTTTCGACAGCGTGGGCAGGCACCGCGATACGGCGCTGGACGCCATACTGCGGTCCGGCAGCGAATACACCATGGGTATCCCCATCGAAGACAGCCTCTCTCAAAAACAGTGGGAAAGCCGCGGTATTCGCGCGTCTTCCCGGATGGTGGACTTGACGCGGGAAATGCTGGCGCCTCTGGAAATGGCGGCCATTCGTCAGGCGAACCCCGGAGAAGTCGTGTCGTTGCCGTTCAACCGGGATGGCTTTTTTGACGACAAGATCGGCGCATCGAAGCGGGATACGCTACAGAATCGCGGTCAAGGAGACGTGTGATGGGCTTTGCAACCAATGACGGGAAGGCACGGACCCCGCGGGAACCCGTCAAGGTTTCCGACGCGGAATTTGAAGCTTTTTGGGATACGGTGCAAAGCCGCGTGCCTTACGCGAGGCATATTGATCCAGAGAAGGCTCGCGCGTGGCAGGAGCAGGTTCTCAACGACTCGCCCGAGGGTGTTCATCCTCTGGAATGGTACGTCCGACGTATGGGAAACGCGCATGGACCGTTGGTGGGTGGATCGGAAATCGGCATTTTGATGTCGGCCGCGCGGCACCTGCCGGCGCCCTTCGGGAAAACGCCCGGCATCCTGTTCGACGAAAAGATGATGCTCCGCTATCAGGCATCCAATGCGGCCACCCGGTTTGGCAGCAAGCGCGAAAGTCAGGTGGCGGACGCTTTCATGGCGCAGGTCGCTCCGAAAGGGTGGACGCGGGATGCGGATGGTCTCGCGACGTTGGCGAACCACGCCAAAGAGGGCGGCTTCAGGGATCATCTGGCTTACAGCCCGGACGACCTTTTCCTTCTGCCGGACAACCGACGTTTTCTGATCGATTACAAAACCCCTTACAGCGGTGTCATCCCGCAAAAAGAGCCGTTTTCCTATGTGGCGCAATTGCATCAGGGGAAACTTGTTCTCGAAGAGCAGTGTGGCCTTCAGGTGGACGGAATGCTGTTGGTATATGGAGAACATCCGGAGAGTCTGGCGAAGCCGGAATCCCTGAAGCTGCACTTCTATCAGGTGGATTTCGACGCGCAGTTGGCGCGTGAGATTCCCGTTGTCGCTAAAGAGTTCGCACGGGCGTTGATAGCGAACGAGCGTCCGTCCGTTCTGGATGAAGCGTCCGCTGAAAAGTTAAAAGCGCTGGACTTGGATTACGTGCGGCTCACGGCTCAGATCAAAACCTTGCAGGAGCAGGCGGACCTGACCAAATCACGCATGTCGGAAATCATGGAAGGGTTGTCGGCGGCGGATATTACTGGGGCCAGAGAGGAGACGCTGTCCACACTGGCCGCCAGTTACAAAGCGGAGGACCCGGAACGTCTGGTGGCGCTACTGCAGGATGCCGTGCCGGAGATATTCGACGACGCTAAAACAATGAAGGCATGGCGGAAAAAAGGCGGGCTGGA